>CALLWN010000153.1 GCA_938016505.1 uncultured Sphingomonadaceae bacterium | reverse complement strand
CTACGCCGATCAGGCCAACCTCGCCCGGCTTGCCCCGATCAACCGCCTCAACGCCAACCTTGGCCTCGAGTTCGGCGCGGTCACTGCCACCCTGTTCGGCAAGGACCTGTTCCACAACAGCCGCGCTGCCACCGCCTCGCTCGCAGCCACCAACAGCTGCCTCTACTTGGCCCGGCCCGACGGCACCCGCTTCAGCCTCAACCCCGAACAGCGCTGCCTCGCCGTCGGGGTCGATCGCGGCCGCGAAGTGGGGCTCACCCTCGCTGTCCGGCTCGGCGGTTCCGCCCAGTGAGGCCCGCCATGCCCCTCCGCCTTCCGGCCCGCCTGTTCGCCCTGGCCGCGGCAGCGCTTGCCGCGCTTGCCGCCCCGGCCGCTCGGGCAGCCGCCTGCACCGTTGCCATTGCCGGCGAGGCGAGGCCGGCGAACCTCGAGGCCGGCCGCCGAAGCTTCCTGAAATGCCGCGCCTGCCACATGCTCGCCGAGGGCGAGCGGCACCTTGTCGGCCCCAATCTCTGGCACGTCTTCCGCCGTCCGGCGGGGAGCGCCGAGGGCTTCACCTATTCGCAAGCCATCACTCCCCAGCTCGGCCCCTGGACCAATGACAGCCTCGATCGCTTTCTCGCCCAGCCGTCGCGCGCGCTGCCCGGCAACCGCATGGTCTTCGCCGGGCTACCCAACCCCGCCGAGCGCGCCAACCTCATTGCCTACCTGCGACAGGCGACCGGCGACCCCGAACCCGAATGCAGCCGCTAGGGGTCGCAAGGCGGTAAAGCATCGACCTCGCGACCTTCGCAATGTCGAGAGGACAGGATCATCCGCTTTCGCCGTTACCGGGCTTGCACCTTAAGCGTGGTCGGACGGCCGCGTTTGCGCGGCTTGTGCGATCAGCGTCTGCGGCGGTGTCCAGTTCCACGGCATGAGCTCGCCCCATCGCGATGCCGGCCAGCCCTGTGCGATCTTCTTGATGACATCGGCGATGTAGGCTTCGGGTTCGAGGCCGTTGAGCTTGGCGGTTTCGATGACGTGGTAGAGGGCGGCGGCACTTTCGCCGCCGGTGCGTGATCCGGCGAACAGCCAGTTCTTGCGGCCGATGGCGATAGCGCGGATGCCGCATTCGGCGATGTTGTTGTCGATCTCGGCGCGCCCATCGTCGAGGCAGCAGGTGAGCGCATCCCATCGCTTGCGGCCACAGACGAGTGCGTTGTCCATGGCGGACCTGGGCGACAGACGGCGAAGCGCAACGTCCATGGCAAGCTGGAGTTCCTCCACCTGCGGGCGGCTCGGTTCCTGGCGAAAAGCGCGGCGTCGGTCCGGCGGCTCTCCGCGGATCTGCTCCTCGATCTTGTGGAGCCGGGCGATGCAGTCGAGGAGATCGGTGGTGAGCAACGTCGGGCTGGTGGCGTGGTTCTCGAAGATCTTCCGCCGGACATGGGCCCAGCAGGCGACCTCGCTGATGCGGTTGCCCTGGTAGAGCTTGTCGAACCCGGCACAGGCGTCGGCCGGCAACAAGCCCGCAAAGGTCTTCAGCGCTGTCAGCGGATGGATGCCGCCGCGGTCGGGTGTGAACCGATAGCGGACCAGCGGCGGTGTGATGGCGCCCGATGCACGGTCATAGATCACATAGGCCCAGAGCCGGGCCTCGGCTGTCTTCCCCTTGCCGGGACCCAGCATGGGGACGGGCGTATCGTCGGCATGGATCTTGTCCGCCTTCAGCCCCTCTTCGCGGATGAGGCTGACGATGGGATCGAGCAGATGTGCTGCCTGTTCGGCCCAGCCGGCAAGGGTGGATCGTTCGATATCGATGCCGTGTGCCGCCATCATCCCGGCCTGGCGGCAGAGTGGCAGGTGGTGGTCGAACCTGTGCACCACAACGTGGGCGAGCGTGGCGAACGTCCCCCGGCCGCGGGCAATCGCCTTCACCGGGGCGGGTGCCTGCACGACCTTCTCGCAGGACCGGCAGCTGGACTTGGGGCGGAGGGTGCGAAGGACCCGCCACTGCGCCGGGGCAACGTCGAGCATCTCGTCCAGGTCATATCCAAGGGGGCGAAGCGCGCCGCCACAGGCCGGACAGGTGCAACCGCCGGCGCCGGGCTCGATGCGGCGCTCGATGCGTGGCAGATGACCCGGCAACGCGCGAACCGGCCAAGAGCGGTCTGCCATGACAGCAGCTTCGATCGTCCGTGCGTCGGCAACCTCGGCTTCGCCCTCCAGCTCCTCAAGGGTCAGCTCGAGCTGCTCGATCTGGCGGGAGAGCTTCTCCGAGGACTGGCCGAACGTTGCCCGCTTCAGCTGCGCCAGCCGGAACCGGAGCGTCTCGATCAGCGTGTCGCGCGCGGCCAATGCCGCTTCCAGCTCGGCGATCCGGGCGGGGCGCTTCCTCGGGCACGTGATGAGGGCAAGGCCGCTCCAGCCATGGCGCATGAACTTGCAGGCGAAGACGAGAGCGTGGATGTGCGGCAGGGCATGGCGCACCCGAGCGACTGCCCGTCAGGGGTCAGTGGCCGGACGCGCGCTTGCGCTCCGGGTCGGGCTTCCTTGTTTCGAGGGCGCGATGGCCCACAGCCCCTGCCGTCATTGCAGGATGGAGATAGCCCGGCTGGTGCGAGCGCGGGCGAAGCGCGAAGCTGAGCGTTGCGAGATTCTCGACGAAATCGATCTCGGGGTCGCCCGCTGCCGGCTCGACCAGCATCGCGGCAATCACGTTGAGCCCCTGGTTCTGGACGGTGATCTCCGCCCAGCCTGCAGCATCGGTCGTCGCGTGGCGGATGTCGGCATTGCCGGCATAGTCGGCCATGATGGGGATGCCGGGGACGGGCTCGCCGTCCAGCAGGAGCTGCACCCGCAGCCGGTCCCCGCGGGAGAGGGTAAGCGGGTTGACCGCCGGGCGCAGTTGCAGCCGC
>CALLWN010000152.1 GCA_938016505.1 uncultured Sphingomonadaceae bacterium | reverse complement strand
CCCCGCCGGTGTAGGCCAGCGGGTTCATGAAGCTGGTCATCCAGCCCGAGCCGATCCGGGCGACTGCGGTGGCGCCGGCGAACCAGCCTCTCGAGACTTCATAGGCGTCGTAGAGCATCGATGTCCTGCCTTCGGCCCGCTCGTGTCGGCACCCGCACCGTGAGGGAGACGGCCGCAAGCCGGCCGGCTGAAGCGCCCGGTGTGTCACCGACCCTGTTCTGGCGGCGGAAGGTGAAAGAGGATTCAGCCAAAGTCCATCCCCTTTCGTGGGCGAAGGGGGCCCGACCGTGGTGAACGCCGCTGTTGCCGAAAAGCCGCAGGTGTTGATCGCAAGCGCACGACTCGCGCATTTGTGAGCGCATGCCGGGCATGGCGCGCGCTAGAGCGGTCAAGCTTAGTCGGTGTCGCACCGGGAGAAGTGCGGGAACACGAGGAGAGGAAGATGCGGACTCGAACCAGGCACGATTGCCGGACGCGTGCCCTGCTTCTCGCAGGCGCGATGGCTGGAGCCGCGGCCATGCCGGCCGCAGCGCTGGCGCAGGACGCGGCGGTCTCGACCGGCCTTGAGGACATCATCGTGACGGCGACGAGGCGCGCCGAATCGATCCAGGACACGCCGGTTGCAGTCACTGCGATCGCGCCGACCCAGCTCGAGCGGGCAGCGGCGCCCGACATCCGCGACCTCGTCGGCCGGGTGCCGAACCTTGTGATCGACCCCGTGAACGCTGGTCCTTCGGCGGCCGCCATCTCGATCCGGGGCATCAGCTTCGAGGACATCGAGAAGAGCTTCGACCCGGCGGTCGGCGTGCTGATCGACGGAGTCTATCTTGGCACCAACACCGGTGCGCTGCTCGACTTCTTCGACTTCGAGTCGGTCGAGGTGCTGCGCGGGCCGCAGGGCACGCTGTTCGGCCGCAACACGACGGCGGGCGTCATCAACATCCAGCGCAGCAGGCCCACCGGCGAGCTGGGGATGAAGCTGCTTGCGACCTTCGACGACAATGGCCGGCGCGACCTGCGCACGGTCGTCAACCTGCCGAAGGTCGGCGATGTCCTGAGCCTCAAGGCCTTCTGGCTGCACAACCAGAACAACGACTTCTACGACAACCAGGTGCTGGGCCGCGACTATGGCGGGCGCAGGTACGACAACTGGGGGGTTTCGGCGCGGATCGAGAAGGGCGTGCTCGACGCGATCCTCACCTACGAGCGGGTCGACGAGCGGACCGAGATCGACACCAGCCCGCTCGGGCTGACCGGGGTCGACCTCATCTGCGCGCCCATTCCCGGGCTGCCGCCGGGGTTCCTGCCGCCGCGCAACCAGTGTGACCGCAGCAGCGAAAGCGGGCTCTACGAGACCTTCACCAACGTGCCGGGGGTTGCCGTCAACAAGGGGGATGCCTTCACGGCCAACATCACGCTCGATACCGACCGCTTCGTGATCACTTCGGTCACCGGCTACCGGACCAGCGACGAGAGTGTGCGTCAGGACTTCGACTCGACCTCGATCAACTTCTTCGACACGCTTCGCGTTCAGGAATACAAGCAGTTCAGCCAGGAACTGCGTGCTGCCGGCAACATCACCTCGAATGTGAACTTCGTGGCTGGCGTCTATTATTTCTGGGCCAACTACAAGCTGGACCAGACAACCTTCTTCGGCCCACTTCTCCAAACGATCGCCGGCTTGCCGGCGACCGGGGGGAACCGGGTGGACCATTACAGCTCGTCGATGGCGATCTTCGGCGATGTCCAGTGGCGGGTGACCGATGCCCTGCGCGTGACCTTCGGCGGCCGCTACAACTGGGACGACAAGAATTATGTGAACGACTATCTGAAGACCGGCCTGCCGCAGTTCATTGCCCGGCCGAGCGCGAGCTGGCAGCAGTTCCAGCCCAAGGCCTCGATCGACTATCGCCTCGCCGACGGCAAGCTCGCCTATTTTGCCTTCGCCCGCGGCTATCGCGCCGGCGGGTTCAACGGGCGCGGCCAGTCGGCCTTCTCGGCCAGCACGCCCTATGACCCGGAGACGGTCAACAGCTACGAGCTCGGGGTGAAGACGAGCTGGCTCGACAACCGGCTGACCGCCAACCTCGCCGGCTTCATCACCAAATATGACGACAAGCAGGAAGAGATTGTCCAGCCCGCGCCGCCGCCTGCCGGGCAGGAGACGATCGTCGCCAATGCTGCGACTGCGACCATCAAGGGGATCGAGCTCGAGTTCCGCGCCCTGCCGTTCGAGAGCGTGAACGTCTATGGCTCGGTCGGCTGGCTCGACGCCAGCTATGACAGGTTCAACACGCTCATCGGCGGGGTCGTGACCGACATCTCGAGCCGCGAGCTCAGGCGCACGCCCGACTGGTCGGCCTCGGTCGGCGGCGACTGGACGCTGCCGCTCGGCAGCGACCGGACCGAACTGGTGCTTTCGGCCTCGTGGCGCTACCTCTCCTCGCTGCAGACGACGATTGTCGGCGCCTGGTTCGACCCGACCGTCAACGACCCGCGCGGCCGGGCCGATGCCCGCCACAATGTGGACGCGAGCGCGACCCTCTTCTTCGACCTCAACCGGGCGCGGCTGCGGGCGTCGCTCTTCGGCCGCAACCTGACCGACGACAAGGGTCTGTCGGCCGCGCTGCCGGTGGCGGGGCTCTTCACCTTCGGGGCTGGCCGGCCGCGGCGGACCTTCGGCGGAGAGATCGGGTTCGAGTTCTGAGGCGGTGCGGCGGCGCGCGCTGCTCGCGGGGCTTGCTGCGTCGCCGCTTGCCGCAAGCGCCGCGCGCGCCGGGGACCGGCCGGGCGACCCGCCATTCCAGACCCGTTCGGCAGCGGTCGGCGCCCGGGGCATGGCAGCAACCGCCCAGCCGCTGGCGACTGCGGCCGCAGTCGCGATCCTGAAGGCGGGGGGGTCGGCGGTCGATGCCGCGATCGCGGCCAACGCCGTGCTCGGCCTTGTCGAGCCGACCGGCTGCGGCATCGGCGGCGACCTGTTCGCGCTCGTCTGGGACCCGAAGGCGCGGCGGCTGGTCGGGCTCGACGCCTCGGGCTTCGCGCCGCGCGGGCTCGATGTCGCGGCATTGCGGCGCCGGCACCGGGCCACCGGCACGATCGACCCGCTGGGGATGGATGCCGTGACCGTGCCGGGGGCGGTCGCTGGCTGGGGCGCGCTCCACGCCCGGTTCGGCCGGCTGCCGGTTGCCGATGTGCTGGCGCCGGCGATCGGCCTCGCCCGCGACGGCTTCGCGCTGACGCCGGTCATTGCCCGCGGCTGGGCAGCCAACATCCGCCGCTTCGCGGAGGGGCGCGACCGGATCGAGGGCGCCGGGCTTGCCTTCGCGCTCTATGCCCCTGACGGCGATCCGCCGGGCGAAGGCGCGCTCTTCACCAACCCCGATCTTGCCGAGACCTATGCCATGCTGGCGCGCGACGGCTGGCAGAGCTTCTATCGCGGCGCCTTCGCTGCCGACATCGAGGCGCATTTCGCCAGGGCCGGCCGGGCGATGCGCGCCGCCGACCTCGCCGCGCTCACGGCCGAATGGGTGCCCCCCATTTCCGCGCCCTATCGCAAGCTCAGGCTGTGGCAGATCCCGCCGGCGACGCAGGGGCTGACGACCCTGCAGATGGCGCGCATTGTCGAGCGGTTCCCGGTGGCCGGCATGGCCGAGGCCGATCGGCTCCACCTCTTGGTCGAGGCGAAAAAGCTCGCCTTCGCCGACCGGGCCCGCTTCCTCGCCGACCCGCGGAAGGTGACGGTGCCAGTCGAGGCGCTGCTGGCCGACGCCTACATTGCCCGCCAGGCAGCGCGCATTGCCATGGGCCGGACGCTTCCCGACGACACGCCGGCCGGCGACCCGGGGGCGCACGGCGACACGACCTATCTCGCCACCGCAGACCAGGCCGGCATGATGGTCTCGCTCATCCAGTCCAACTATCGCGGCATGGGCTCGGGCGTGGTGGTGCCGCGCCGTGCGCCGGTCGAAGGCGGTCGGGGTGGCTGGGGTTTCATGCTGCAGAACCGGGGGGCGCAGTTCGCGCTCGCGCCCGAGGCGGCCAATGCGATCGCCCCGGGCAAGCGGCCGTTCCACACCATCATCCCCGGCTTCGTGACCCGCCCGGGGCTCGCCCATGACGAGCCGGTGATGGCCTTTGGCGTGATGGGCGGCACGATGCAGCCGCAGGGCCAGGTGCAAATTCTCTCCAACATCGTCGATCTTGGCATGAACCTGCAGGCGGCAGGCGATGCGCCGCGGGTGCGGCACCTGGGCAGCCCCGACCCCGGCGACGGGCGCGAGGCGACCCCGGGGGTGTTTCTCGAGAGCGGCTTCGGGCCGGCGACCCGGGCGAGCCTTGCCGCGCGCGGGCATGTGCTGCTCGACGGGCCGCACGATGTCGGCGGCTACCAGGCGGTGATGCGGGACCCGTCTGGCCGCGCCTTCTGGGGCGCGAGCGAGATGCGCAAGGACGGGATCGCGCTCGGCTACTACGGCGTGCGAACGCCCGGGAGCCGGTCGCCGACGAGGGCGAGCCCGGCGATCCAGGTCCATGCGAGCAACATCGTCGTGCCGCCGATCGGGGCAAGTGCCGCGACCGCGCGCGGGGCGCCGAGCGCGAGTGCATCGAGCACGGAAGCAAAGACGAGCGCGCCGAGCGCGAGACCCCAGGCGCCGATCCGGCCCTCCCGTCCCGGACGCCAGGCAAGCACGGCGAACACGGCGGCGGCGTGGGGGAGCTGGAACAGGACCCCGGTCATGATCCAGTCGCGCTGCTGGCCCGGCGGAAGGCCGTGGACCGCGAAGGTGCCGAAGGTGAGCGCGAGGATGGCGTTGAGCGCGGCGAGCGCCGGCAGAAAGCGGGCCGGGGGCGCGCCCGGAGCGGGTGCGCTCACCGGCCGACGCCGGTGTAGGCGAAGCCGTGGCGCGCCATTTCCTCGGGGCGGTAGATGTTGCGCAGGTCGACCACCACGGGCGCGCCGAGCAGCCCTCGGACCCGGGCGAGATCGAGCGCGCGATACTCGTCCCACTCGGTCACCAGCACCATCGCATCGGCACCCTCGAGCGCCGAATAGGCATCGGGCGCGTAGCTGACATTCTCGAGCACGAGGCGGGCCTGCGCCATTCCCTCGGGATCGTGCGCGGTGATCATGGCGCCGGCGTCCTGCAGCGCCTGGATGATGGCGATCGAGGGTGCCTCGCGCATGTCGTCGGTGCCGGGCTTGAAGGTGAGGCCGAGGATGGCGATTCGCCTGCCCCGCACGTCGCCGCCGCAGGCGTGGATCACCTTGCGGCCCATGGCGCGCTTCCTCAGGTCGTTGGCCTTGACTGCCGCCTCGACGATCCGGACCGGGGACTGGTGGTCTTCTGCGGTCTGGATGAGGGCACGGGTGTCTTTCGGGAAGCAGGAGCCGCCATAGCCGGGGCCGGCGTTCAGGAACTTCGGCCCGATCCGCTTGTCGAGGCCGATGCCGCGCGCCACCTCCTGCACATTGGCACCAACCTTCTCGCACAGGTCGGCCATCTCGTTGATGAAGCCGATCTTGACGGCGAGGAAGGCGTTGGCGGCATATTTGATGAGCTCGGCGGTGCGCCGGCGGGTGACAAGGATGGGAGCCTCGTTCAGGAACAGCGGCCGGTACAGCGCGCGCAGGACCGCCTCGGCGCGCGGATCCTCGATTCCGATGACGATCCGGTCGGGGTGCTTGAAATCGCCGATGGCAGCGCCCTCGCGCAGGAACTCGGGATTGGAGGCGACCGCGACGTCGGCCTCGGGGTTCACCTCGCGGATGATGCGCTCCACCTCGTCACCGGTGCCGACCGGCACGGTCGACTTGGTGACGACCACGGTGA
>CALLWN010000151.1 GCA_938016505.1 uncultured Sphingomonadaceae bacterium | reverse complement strand
GCTCGCGCTGTTCGCCGAGCCGCGGCTCATGCCCCATGCGCATCTCTCGCTCCAGGCGGGAGACGATCTGGTGCTCAGGCGGATGCGGCGCCGCCACCGCCTCGCCGACGCCGCGCGCCTGGTCGACCGGCTCAGGAGCGTGCGCCCGGACATCGCGATCGGAGCCGACCTCATCGCCGGCTTCCCGACCGAGGGCGAGGCCGCGCACCAGGCGAGCCTCGCCGCGCTCGACCTGCTCGACATCGTCCACGCCCATGTCTTCCCCTATTCGCCGCGCCCGGGAACGCCGGCCGCGCGCATGCCGCAGGTGGCGCCCGCGGTTGCCCGCGCCCGCGCCGCGGCGCTTCGCGTTGCCGCCGCAGCAAGGCACGCGCGCTGGCTCGCCGGGTTCGTCGGGCGCGAGGTCGAGGTGGTGAGCGAGGGGCCGACCGGGCTCACGCCGCACTTCGCCGAGGTGTGGCTCGCCGCGCCCTTGCCACGCCGCGCGCTCGCGCGAGTAACCGTGCGCGGCGTCGAAGGCGGAGTGCTCGTCCAGTGACCGAAGTGACCGAGAAGGGCGGGTTCCTCGCGAGGCTGCGCACCGGCCTCCAGCGCACCAGCGCGAAGCTGTCGGAGTCGCTCACGCTTCTCGTCGGCACCCGCACCCTCGAGCCCGCCGATCTCGACGCGCGCGAGGACGCGCTCATCGCGGCCGACCTCGGCCCCGCCGTTGCCGCGCGGATCACCGGCAGGCTGCGCGATGCCCGGGTCGTGGGCGAAGTCGACCTTGCCGGCGTGAAGCGGATCGTCGTCGAGGAAGTGACGGCCATTCTCGCGCCGCTTGCCCGGCCGCTTGCAGTCACCGCCTTCCCGCGTCCGCACGTCATCCTCGTCGTCGGCGTCAACGGCACCGGCAAGACGACGACGATCGCCAAGCTTGGCCACCTCTTCCAGGAAGAGGATTATGAAGTGATCTTCGCCGCCGGCGACACGTTCCGCGCTGCCGCGGTCGAGCAGCTCAAGGTCTGGGGCGAGCGGCTCGGCGTCCCCGTCGTCTCCGGTGCCGAGGGCACCGACGCTGCGGGCCTCGCCTACCGGGCGATGGAGCAGGCGAAGGCAAGCGGGCGCGACGTGCTGCTGGTCGACACCGCCGGCCGGCTCCAGAACAAGGCGGGCCTGATGGACGAGCTTGCCAAGATCCGCCGCGTGCTCGCCAAGCAGGACCCGACTGCACCCCATGACACGGTCCTCGTGCTCGATGCGACCACCGGCCAGAATGCGCTGTCCCAGATCGAGGTGTTTCGCGAGGTGGCCGGCGTCACCGGGATCGTCATGACCAAGCTCGACGGCACCGCCCGTGGCGGCGTGCTGGTCGCCGCCGCCGAGAAATTCGGTCTGCCGATCCATGCGCTCGGCGTTGGCGAGCGGCTCGGCGATCTGCGCCCGTTCGACGCCCGCGCCTTCGCCCGCGCGCTGGTGGGGGAGGGGGCATGAGCGGCCCCGCACCAGGGCCTCGCGAACGCGCGCTCAACCCATGGGCGAAGATCGCCATCGACCTCGGGCCGCTCCTGGTCTTCTTCCTCGCCTACTACCGGTTCGACATCTTCGCTGCGACTGCTGCCTTCATGGCCGCCTTCGTGGTCGCAGTTGCGGCGAGCTGGATCCTCACCCGCCACGTGCCGGCCATGACCTGGTTCTCGGGCGCGCTGGTCGCCGTCTTCGGCGGCCTGACCCTCTGGCTCCAGGACGAGACCTTCATCAAGGTGAAGCCCACCATCCTGTTCGCCATGTTCGGCGCGATCCTTGGCTTCGGAACCTTGCGCGGCCGCAACTATCTGAAGCTCCTTCTCGAAACCGCCATGCCGGGGCTTTCCGACCGGGGCTGGGCACTCCTCCAGCAGCGCTGGGCGCTGTTCTTCATCCTGCTCGCCGGGCTCAACGAGCTGTTCTGGCGCGCCTTCCCAACCGAGATCTGGGTCCATTTCAAGGTCTGGGGCGATACCCTCCTCACCTTCCTGTTCGCGCTTCTCCAGTTCCCGCTTCTGAAGCGCCACGGCCTGAAGCTCGACTGACGCTCACCGCCGCTCAAAGCCTTTCACCAATTCGTGGAGCAGGCGCACACCCCATGCCGAGGCCCCCTGCGGGTCAACGCCTTGCGTCGCCGTGGTCCGCCACGCAACCCCGGCGATGTCGAGATGCGCCCAGGGGATGTCCGCGGGCGTGAACGCCTCGATGAAATGGGCCCCGAGGCTCGCGCCTGGCCCAGCCCCTTCGGTCGAGTTCCGCACATCGGCAATGTCGGAGCGGACCAGGCGTGCATAGGCGGGATTGAGCGGCAGCCGCCAGACCGCGTCCCCGCTCGCCTCGGCTGCGGCCTCGATCCGCCGGCCGAGCGCCTCGTCGCGGGCGAACAGCGCAGCATATTGGTCGCCCAGCGCCTGCGCTGCCGATCCGGTGAGCGTTGCCATGTTGACGATTGCCGCCGGCCGCTCGCGCGCGGCGAGCTGGTTGGCATCGGCCAGCACCACCCGGCCTTCGGCGTCGGTGTTGATGATCTCGATGGTCTTGCCGCTCATGCTGCGCACCACGTCTCCCGGCCGGGTCGCATTGCCGTCGGGCATGTTCTCGGCGAGCGCTGCAATCGCTGTCACATTGACAGCTGCGCCCCGCCGTGCCGTTGCAAGCGTCGCCGCCATCACCCGCGCCGCGCCCGACATGTCATATTTCATTCGCCACATGCCGGCAGCAGGCTTGATCGAGATGCCCCCGCTGTCGAAGGTGATGCCCTTGCCGACAAGCGCGACAGGCGCCGCATCCCCCGCGCCGCGGTAGCGCACCACCATGATGCGCGCCGGCCGGCGCGAACCCTGCCCCACCGAGAGAATGGCGCCCATGCCCAGCCGCTGCATCGCCGCCTCGTCGAGCACCTCGAGCGAAACGCCCTGCACGCCGCGAAAGGCCTCCCGCACCCGGGCGACGAAGCTCTCGGGGTAGATCACATTGGCCGGCTCGCTGATGAGGTCGCGGGCGAGCGTCACCGCCTCGACGAGGTGCACGCCCTCGGCGCGGAACCGGGCCTCGGAAGCGGCGCCGTCGGCGCTCACGAAGGTTGCCGGGTCGGCGGGCGGGGTGCGCCGGCCCTCGGTCTTGTAGCGGTCGAACCGGTAGGCCCCGAGGCCGAAGCCGGTGGCAAGCTCCACTGCCGCGTCGACGCCATCGGCTGCGACACCCGCCGCCATGACCGAGACCGGGCCACGATCCTCGCGCGTGTCCTGGCCGATCCGGCCGCCAAGCTCCTGAAGCCGGGCAGGGCCGAGGCGCGTCTCGGCGCCATAGACCCGAATCCGGGCATGGCCGGCGGCGTTCACGAGCGTCAGCGTCTGCTCGGGCCTCCCCTCGAACCCGGCTGCCGCAGCGCCATCCCGCACCGCAGCGCCAAGCGCGGCGGGAAGGGTCTTCGTCGCGTCGGCCAGGTCCCCGGCGAGGATCAGGGCAAGCGTGCCCCCACTCGCCGGCGCTGCGGCGAACCGGACCGGCCGCGGCGCCGAGCTGGCGGCGGTGGAGGGGGCAACGAGGGTTCCTGTCGCTTGCGCAGGAGTGGCGACCGCGAGTGCCGCGGACGCGACCAGGAACGCGGCGGCTAGGCATTCACAAGGCTTCATGACATCTCCGGGACTGGCACGATCGGGGCTTCCAGAAAGCCGTTCCGCAGCGCTAGTGCAAGCCAAGGCGGAGACGGGAAGGAGTGGACCATGCGTGAGGCCCTGCGCTTCTATATCGGTGGAGAGTGGGTCGAACCTGCCCCGGGCTGGCAACCGCTCGACGTCATCAACCCGGCGACCGAAGAGCCCATGGGCAGGATCGCAATCGGAAGCGCAGCTGATGTCGATCGTGCGGTCGATGCGGCCGCCGCCGCGTTCCCGGCATTTGCCCGCACCACCCGCGCCGAGCGGCTCGAGCTCCTCGGGGCGATCGCGGCCGAGTATCAGAAGCGCTACGGCGAGATCGCAGCCGCCATCACCGAGGAGATGGGCGCGCCGGCCTGGCTCGCGACGCAGGCCCAGGCCGCACTCGGCATGGCGCATCTCCAGACCGCGATGGCCGTGCTCAGGGACTATCGTTTCGAGGAGGAGCGGGGCACGACCCTCATCGTCAGGGAGCCGATCAGCGTCTGCGGTTTCATCACACCCTGGAACTGGCCGATCAACCAGATCGCCTGCAAGGTCGCCCCAGCGCTCGCGACCGGCTGCACCATGGTGCTGAAACCTTCCGAAGTGGCGCCCTTCAGCGCCATCCTCTGGGCCGAGGTGCTGCACACGGCAGGGGTGCCGAAAGGCGTGTTCAATCTCGTCAATGGCGATGGGCCGACGGTCGGGGCGGCGATCGCCGCGCATCCTCGAATCGACATGGTGAGCTTCACTGGCTCGACCCGGGCAGGAATCGATGTCGCAGCGAAGGCTGCGCCGACGGTCAAGCGGGTCCACCAGGAGCTGGGTGGCAAGTCGCCCAACATCATCCTGCCCTCGGCCGACCTCCAAAAGGCGGTCGGCGGCGGCGTGACGGCCATGATGATGAACTCGGGGCAGAGCTGCAATGCGCCAAGCCGGATGCTGGTTCCGCGCGCACGGTTGGAGGAAGCGAAAGCCATCGCCAAGGCGGCAGCAGAAGCGATGACCGTCGGGGACCCGAATGGCAACAGCCAGCTCGGCCCGGTGGTCTCGAAGCCGCAGTTCGACAAGATCCAGCGCCTGATCGAGACCGGCATCGCCGAGGGCGCGACGCTCGTGACCGGCGGCCTCGGCCGGCCCGAAGGGCTGGAACGCGGCTATTATGTGAAGCCGTCCGTCTTCGCTGACGTCACCAGCGACATGACCATCGCCCGGGAGGAGATCTTCGGCCCGGTGCTCGCCATGCTCGCCTATGACAGTGTCGAGGATGCGATCGCGCTGGGCAATGACACGCCCTACGGTCTTGCCGCCTACGTCCAGGGGGCCGAGGCGGACGCACGCGAGGTCGCCCGCCAGCTTCGCGCCGGCCAGGTGACACTCAATGGCGCCGGGCCTGATTTCATGGCGCCCTTCGGTGGCTTCAAGCAATCGGGCAATGGCCGGGAGTGGGGTGACCATGCCTTCGCCGAGTTCCTCGAAGTGAAGGCCGTCATCGGCTGGACCGCATCCAAAGCCGCTGCGTGAGACTGTTGCTGCGGGCCGCGGCGGGTCTGCTCGCGGCCCTGCTGCTTCTGGCCGGCTATGGCTATCTCGAGGCAGCGCGGACTCCGCGCCTCGTCGAGGCTGCGCTGCCGCTGCCAGGCCTTGCCGCCGGCACCGAGGTTTCGGTCCTTCTCATCTCGGACATCCACGCCGGCCCGCCGGCCATGCCCCCGGCGCGGCTCGAGGCGATCGTCGACCAGGCCAACGCAGTCGGCGCCGATCTCATCCTGCTGCTCGGCGACTACCACCGTTCCCTGCTGTTCCCCTGGCCGGGCCGGTATCGGCTGGAATCCTCGCTCGGGCCGCTCGCGAGGCTCAGGGCGCCGCTCGGCGTGTTCGCGATCCGCGGCAACCACGACAATCTCTGGACCAACCGGATCATGGGCGAGCTCGGCAACCCGGTGCTCCTCGTCAATGCCAGCCGTGACGTCGGGCCGCTCGTCGTCGCCGGGCTCGATTCGGCCCAGTACCAGCCCGACATCGGCAAGGCGCTCGCCGGCATCCCGGATGGCCGCCCCGTGCTGTTGCTCGCCCATGAGCCGGAGCAGGGGGTGTTCCTGGCGCCACCGCCGCGCCCGATCCTCGTCCTTGCGGGCCATACCCACGGCGGGCAGATCCGCATTCCAGGCCTCGGTTGGCTCGATGACCGGCTGAGGCCATATCCCTGTCGGAGGGGTGCCTGCCAGGATCGCGGCTGGACCCAGTTCGTGACGAGCGGCGTCGGCACCTCCCTGCTCCCGCTGCGGATCGGCGTGCCGCCGGAAATGGTGTTGCTGCGGCTCTACCCGCCCTCGGGCAGAAAGTCGGGAACGGAGAAGTAGCGCTCGCCGGTGTCGTAGTTGAAGCCGAGGATCCGGGCACCGGCAAGCTCTTGCAGCTTCTGGTGAATGGCCGCCAGCGTCGCCCCGGAAGAGATGCCGACCAGCATCCCCTCGGTCCGGGCTGCGCGCCGCGCCCAGTCCTTGGCATCCTCTGGCGCCACCTGGATCACGCCGTCGAGCAGCTCGGTGTGGAGATTGGCGGGGATGAACCCGGCGCCGATTCCCTGGATGGGGTGGGGAGCCGGCTGACCGCCGCTGATGACGGGCGACAGCGTCGGCTCGACGGCGAACACCTTGAGCGCCGGCCAGGCCCGCTTCAGCCTCTCGGCGCAGCCGGTGATATGGCCGCCGGTTCCAACCCCGGTCACGATCGCATCGATGGGCGAGTCCACGAAATCGGCGAGGATCTCCTCGGCCGTCGTCCGCGCATGGACCCGGACATTCGCCGGGTTGTCGAACTGCTGCGGCATCCACGCGCCGGGCGTCTGCGCGACGATCTCGAGCGCCCGGGCAATCGCCCCCTTCATGCCCGTTTCCCGCGGGGTCAGATCGAAGGTCGCGCCATAGGCCAGCATCAGTCGCCGCCGCTCGATCGACATGCTCTCCGGCATGACGAGGATCAGCCGATAGCCCTTGACCGCCGCCACCATGGCAAGGCCGATCCCGGTGTTTCCCGAGGTCGGCTCGACAATCGTCCCGCCCGGCCTGAGCGCCCCCGAGGCCTCGGCATCCTCGACCATGGCAAGCGCGATCCGGTCCTTGATCGAGCCGCCGGGGTTGGCCCGCTCCGACTTCACCCACACCTCGGCATCAGGAAACAGCCGGGACAGACGGATATGGGGGGTGTTGCCGATGGTTTCGAGAATGGAATGGGCACGCATGGCGCAACCCTAGCGGACGCGGGCCTTCAGGTCATCGGGAATGTCGAGTCGGTCGGCCCGCGCCAGCGCCGGGAACAGCCGGGCCCAGGCGATGGTGACCAGAAGCGCGAGCACTCCACCGAGAACGGTCGCCTGCACCGCGCCGATCGCAGCCGCCAGCGTGCCCGCCCTGAACTCCCCAAGCTCGTTCGACGCGCTGATGAAGATGAGGCTCACCGACGACACCCGGCCCCGCATGTCGTCAGGGGTGTGGAGCTGGATGAGCGAGGCGCGGACATAGACCGAGACCATGTCGGCCGCGCCAAGCACGACGAGGGCCGCAACGGCAATTTCGAGACTGGGCGCAAGCCCGAAGCCGACGGTCGCCAGGGCGAAGATCCCGACCGCCGCGAACATCTTGCGCCCAACCCCGGTCCGCAACGGGAACCGGGTGAGCGCAAGCGCGACAAGCCCGGCACCGATGGCCGGTGCCGCGCGCATGAGGCCAAGGCCGTTCGCGCCCACGTCGAGAATGTCGCGCGCATAGATGGGCAGCATCGCGGTTGCGCCGGCAAGGATGACTGCGGCCAGATCGAGGCTGATCGCGCCCAGCACGATCGGGTTGGAGCGGACATAGCGCAGCCCTTCGCCAACGCTTGCCCGGCCGGCTGCGGCGCGGGGCACCGGCGGGATCCGGAACAGCGCCGCCAGCGCCACCAGGAGCAGGAGCATCGCGGCGAGATAGGGCAGGGGGGCGGCCCGATCGTAGAGGAGCCCACCCGCCAGCGGCCCGAGCACCGCTCCGGCCTGGAACCCGATCGACGACCAGGCAATCGCGGTCGGCAGAACCGCCGGCGGCACGAGGTTGGGCGCGAGCGCAGTCATTGCCGGCGCAGCGAAGGCGCGCGCCGCGCCCAGCGTCGCAGCAACGGCGAACAGCGGCCATAGCGGCGGCGCGGGCAGCCGTGCGATGACAAGCAGGGCGGCTGCACAGGCGAGTTCCGCTGCAAGTGCGGCGCGGGCGATCCAGCGGCGGTCGAACCGGTCGGCGAGCTGGCCGACCAGCAGCGTCAGGCCGAAGATGGGCAGGAACTGTGCCAGCCCGACCATGCCGAGGAGAAAGGCGGCATCCTGCACCGGAAGCGTGCGGCGGGCGACATCATAGACCTGCCAGCCAATGACGATGACCATCATCATCTGGGCCAGCGTTGCAGCCAGCCGCGCCACGAAGAAGGCGCGCCAAGCACCATGGCTGAAAGGCGAGCCGGGTGGCTCCACGCTCATCTGCCGCGCGCCCTCGGGGCGCGCTGGCGCGCTGCTGTGCGGCCGGTCAGCTGCCCTTGCCGGGTGCCGGCGAGAAGAACTGGTCGAACTTGCCGTCCTTGCCCTTCCACTCGTCGGCATCGGCGGGGGTCTCGCCCTTGACCGTGATGTTCGGCCACTCGGCGCTGTATTTGGCGTTGAGTTCCGCCCACTTCTCAAGTCCCGGCTCGGTGTCGGGCACGATCGCCTCTGCCGGGCATTCGGGCTCGCACACGCCGCAGTCGATGCACTCGTTCGGGTTGATGACCAGCATCGACTCGCCTTCGTAGAAGCAGTCGACCGGGCAGACCTCGACGCAATCCATATACTTGCAACGGATGCATGCTTCGGTCACGACATAGGCCATCGGGGAAACCCTCTTAGTGGAATGCTTGGTTCTTCCCCGCTAGCCAAGCCGTGGCGCTGCCGTCAACGCTCCTGATGCCGCGAGGGGATCAGGCCGGCTCGAGCTGCCGGGCGGGCTGGGCAGTGACAAGCGCGGTGTAAAGCAGGCGCGCTTCCTCGAACGGGCCCCGCCGGTCGGCCAGCGCTTCGACCCTGACCGCGATCACCCGGTCGCCGCGTGGAAAGGCGATCACATTTCCCGGCCGCACGAGCGCACAGCTGCGGTCGATGACCCGGCCGTCGATGCGCAGCCGCCGGCTTTCGCACAGCGCCTGGGCGTCGCTCCGGCTGGATGCCAGCCGTGCGAACCAGAGCCATTTGTCGAGACGCAGACCGGGACCATGGACCAATGCTCAGCCTCCCATCAGATCCTGCAGGATGGAAAAATGCGGCGATGCCCCGCTCGCCGGCGGGGTGCGCGCCCGCCGCCGTGCCACGAAGGCGTAGCGGCCCTCGCCCCTCGCCGTGCGGAACCCCAGCGCCTGCATCAGCCGCGCGAACTGGGCAGACGAGAGCCCGAGCGCGCCTGCAAGCGCCGGATCGGGCTGGATTCCCCTGTCTCCGGCGCGCTCGGCAAGGCGCTGGGCGTGGACCGCGCGCGCCGTGCGATCGACCATGTCCACGCGCACGGCGAGCCCGGCGACTGCCCAGAAGCCGGCCACCGCGAGAAAGCCGGGCGGCGCTGCCGGGTCGACCGGGATCGCGACCCGCCCGGGATGCGGCGGCGGCGGCATCCGCTCGATCCGGGCATGAACGCCCCAGAGCGCGAGCCGCCAGCGGGTCGCCTCCGGCTTGAGGATCCCGCAGAGATGCACATGCACCACGCCGATGCGCACGCCTGCCGCCCGCAGCAGCCGACGGTCCGCCGGGTTCAGCGCCTGAAGCAGGTCCTCGACTGCAGCGCGCGGCAGGATTCCCATCGTCTCGACAAGCTGGACCGTGAGCCCGCGCGCTGCCGGTGAGAGGTCCCGGGCACAGGCCTCGAGCCGGGTCAGCGGCGAAAGGTGGCGGGCAAGCGCTGCTGCAAGCCAGGCCTGCAGCCTGGCCTCCACTGCCGCGCGATCGGGCGCGGCCAGCGCGTCGAGGCTCCGGTCAAGTTCGATCCGCGGCGCAAGCGCCGAGCGCCCGCGCCTCAGCGCTGCGACCCGCGCCCCCTGCCACAGCAGCCGTGGCGGCATCGCTCCGTCGAAGCCGAGCGCGAAGTCCGAATCGGGCGCGGCCCGAAGCGCAGCGGCGCGCCGGGCGAGTTCCCGGGCAAGCCGCCGCTCGGCTGCGGCGAGGAGCCGGCGCTTCTCCCCTGCGCGGGCGGCAGGATCGGGCGCGAACGCAAACCCCGTCAGCTTGCCGATGACCACGCCGTCCACGACCACGGCGCCGTCCGGGTCGACCGAGACGGCAAGATCCGGGTCGCGGAGCTTGAGGTCGCGGATCAGCACCGAGGTCCGGCGGTCGATGAACCGTTGGGTCAGCCGCTGGTGCAGCGCGTCGGACAGCTTGTCCTCGATGGCGCGCGCCCGGGCCGCCCAGCCCTCGGCGTCATCGAGCCAGCCTGGCCGATGGGCAATGTAGGTCCAGGTGCGTGCCGCCGCGATCCGGTCCGACAGGGTTGCAATATCGCCCGCCACATTGTCGAGCACGGCAAGCTCGGAGCGGATCCACTCGCCCGGGAGCAGGCCATGGCCTTCCGTCAGGTGGCGAAACACCCGCCCGACGAGCCGCGCGTGCCGCTCGGCCCCGGTCCGGCAATAGTCTGGCAGCCCGCACGCTGCCCACAGCCGCATCAGCCGGTCGCGACCCTGGGTCCGCTCCATCACCCAAGGTTCGCCGGCGAGCCGTTTCAGCACCGCGACATCAATGGCATCGTCGCCACGGACAAGCTCGTGGCTCGAAGGGCGCGCGTCAAGGCTCATGATGAGCCGGTGCAGCGAGCCGAAGTCCAGCCGGGCGTTGCGCCAGTAGAGGCCCTTCAGCGGCGGGAAGACATGGCCCTCGATCGCTTCCACTTCGGCAGGGTCGAGCAGCAGCGGGCGGTCGCCCTCCTCACCGGTCCCGAGCTGGACGGTGCCGAAGCTCCCATCCTTGTGGTGTCGTCCGGCGCGCCCGGCGATCTGGGCCAGTTCGCTGGTCCTGAGCCGGCGGTGGCGCCGCCCGTCGAACTTGCCCAGGCCGGCGAAGGCGACATGGGCGATGTCCATGTTGAGGCCCATGCCGATCGCGTCGGTGGCCACCAGATAATCAACCTCACCCGACTGGTAGAGCGCAACCTGGGAATTGCGCGTGCGCGGCGAGAGCCCGCCCATCACCACGGCAGCCCCGCCCTTGTGGCGGCGCAGCATCTCGGCGAGTGCATAGACATCCTCGGCCGAGAAGGCGACGACCGCCGAGCGCGGCGGCAGCCGGGAGAGCTTGCGCGGCGCGACATGGGTCAGCCGCGAGAGCCGGGGCCGGGTGCGGATGTCGGCATCGGGAAGCAGCCGGCGGATGAGCGGCCGCAATGTCTCGGCACCAAGGATCAGGGTCTCGGATGTGCCGCGCATGTGCAGCATCGCGTTGGTGAAGACATGACCACGCTCGGGGTCGGCTCCCATCTGGCCCTCGTCGATCGCGACGAACGGAAAGGCCCGGTCGGTCGGCAGACTCTCGGCGGTGCACAGGAAATAGCGGGCGCCTTCCGGCACGATCCGCTCCTCGCCGGTCAGAAGCGCCACCTGTGCCTTGCCCTTGAGCGCCACGACCCGATCGTAGATCTCGCGCGCGAGCAGGCGCAGCGGAAAGCCCATCACCCCGCCGGCATGGGCACACATGCGCTCGACAGCGAAATGGGTCTTGCCGGTGTTGGTAGGCCCAAGGATCGCAGTGAGCTGCGACGAAAGGGTCACGCGCGCACTGGCCTGGTCGAAGAAGATGCCGGCACCAGCCCCGGCGACCAGACCAGGATGTGGCCACCGCCTGCCGTGCCCCTGCTGTCGATCCTGGTGCGGATAAACGCCTCCGGAACGCTCAATGCCCACATATGGTGTCACCAAGCCTCATGAAACGCAAGTCATGGTTTCATGACAGGCTGACGACACCTTCGATCCGGACCGGATTCGGCTCGTCGCGTCGAGCGGGCATCCTGTCGCAACCCCGAACACCCGCCCCGATCGCCGCATTGACCCGTCCCCGGGGCTGATTCATGCGATTCACCATGAGGTTAGCTGCGATGTCCGGTGGGTCTCGGGGACGGCTCGTGGGGATCGGCAGCCGAATGGCACGGCGGCGCCGCCCCACAGCGACACCCCGGCTGGCCGTGAACGGCTTGATGACCATCGAGTTTCAGTTCGTTCCGGTGGACTGACGCGCTTGGCAACGCTCGCCGAACTCGCCCTCTCGCCCCGGTCGCCAGCCCATCGGCGCGCCGATCGGGCTTCGGCACGGCTTCGGCTGCCGCATCCCTCCGATCTTGATCTGCTTGTCGATCTTGGCGACTCCATCGGCGCAAGGCGCTGGTGGCAGGGCGTCTCCATCCTCGTGCTGCTGTGCAGTCTCACCGTCTCGCTCGGCCTGTCACCGCCCCGTCTGGTCGGATCCGGTGGCGAGCCGCTCACCGACTGGGTTCTCGAGGCGCGTCGCCCGGCCCGCATCGGCGCGCTGGCCGATGGCAGCCGCCATGGCATCCTCGTCCCGCCGGGTCCTGCCGCGGTCCGGCTCAGCGAGATCCCCGAGCGGCCGAGGATCGAGCTCACGGCAAGCGTCGGCGCCGGCGGCAGCCTCGAGGCTGCCCTGCGCCGCGCGGGCGTCGGCCGCGACGATCTCAACGCCATCCTCCGCCTCGCGCGCGAGGCCGGGGCACCGAAACCCATCGCGGCAGGAACCCGGCTGGAGCTGGTGCTGGGCCGGCGCGAAACGCGGAGCGTCCCGCGCCCGGTTGAAAGCCTCGCCTTCCGGGCGGCCTTCGATCTTCGCCTTGCCTTCTCCGCCGGCCCGAACGGGCTTGTCGTGCAGCGGATCCCGATCCGGGTGGATGAAACCCCGCTCAGGGTCACCGGCGAGGTCGGGCGATCGCTTCCTGGCGCACTGCGGGCGGCGGGCGTCCCCGGCCCCGTCATTGCCGATTATCTGCGCCAGCTCGGCCAGGTGGTCGACATCCAGCGGGGTGTCAGAAGCCGCGACCGGTTCGATCTCATCGTCGGTCATCGCCAAGCCGAGACTGGCGAGCGCGAATGGGGTCGGCTTCTCTACGCTGGCCTCGTCGACGGAAGTCGCAGCGTCGCCCTGTTCCGGTTCGGGCCAAGGGGCGAGTTCTACCGCGAAAATGGTGAGAGCGCGAAACGCGGCCTCATTCGCACGCCGGTTGAAGGGGCGCGGCGCTCGTCCGGCTTCGGCATGCGCTTCCATCCCATCCTCGGCTATTCGCGCATGCACCAGGGCATCGACTTTGCCGCGCCGAGCGGCACCCCTGTGCTCGCCTCGGCCGCCGGCAAGGTGGTCATGGCGGGCTGGTCCGGCGGCTATGGCAATGTCATCGCGCTGCAGCATGGCCGCAACATGGTCACCCGCTACGCCCATTTGTCCCGCATCAGCGTGAAGGTCGGCGACACCGTCGCCCAGGGCCAGCGCATCGGCGCCGTCGGCTCGACCGGCCTTTCGACCGGCCCCCACCTTCATTATGAAGTCTGGGTGGATGGCAAGCCGGTCAACCCGGCCGAGGCGCGCTACCTTTCCGGCAGCCAGCTCGAGGGTGAAGCGTTGCGCCAGTTCCAGGCCGAGCTCGCGCGGGTCAGGCGGATCGCGCGGACCCAGTCCTGAGCGCCAGCGGCAGCCCGGCCGCAACCAGCACCAGCCCGCCCAACCCGAGCCATCCGGCAATCTCGCTCTGCCCGGCGAGGAACCGGGCGTAGGCCACCGACGACCACAGCATCCACAGGCACGCCGCAGCAAAGCCGGCAGCCGGAAGCCGAACGGGTGCAAGTTCGGCACGACGAAAGGGCACGAGGGCCACGAGCGCGAGGAACAGCCAGAAGACCGGTGCAGTGAAGGCGACCATGGCCTCGAAGCCATCGCGGGCGAGCCCGCCGAGTGCGACCAGTGCAAGCGTGACCCCACCCTGCACCAGCAGCGCGTTCACCGGCACCGACCGGCCCGGATCCCATTGGCCGAGCCGGCCCAGCGCTGGCAGGTCCTGGCCGAGCGCGCACATCGCCCGTGCGCCAGTGATGGTGGTGACGTTGAGCGTCGAGAAGGCAGCCAGCACGACCACGACCGTGAAGAGGGCCGCGCCGGCCGGGCCCAGCGCGTTTGCTGCAATCGCCGCTGCCGGGGCGGGAGTCGCGGCAAGGCCGTCGAGGCCGAGCGCTGCAACATAGGCGAGGTTCACGGCCAGATAGAGCAGGGCAACCAGCAGGATCCCGCCGAGCAGCCCGCGCCGCAGCCCGGCCCCGCCGCCCTTCACCTCGCCCGAGAGATAGGCCGCCTCGTTCCAGCCGCCGAAGACCAGCATCACGAACACGAGGGCGAGCCCGAGGTTGGCCGGGCCTTCGGGAGCCGCGGCGGGCATGGCCGCGCCGGCGGGTGCTCCGGGGCCGAGAAGCGCTGCTGCAACCAGCCCGACAAGCGCGGTCACGACTGCAAGGCTCAGGGCCCGCTGCGAGGCGGCGCTGACGCCAAGCCCGAGCAGATTGAACGCCGTCACCACCACGACCGAGACCATCGCCCACGCCAGCGCCCCGCCCGGCAGCAGTGCGGCAAGATAGTCTCCGGCGACGAAGGCAACCGTGGCGAGCGCCCCGGTCTGGATGACGGCCGTTCGCGCCCAGACGAACAGCGCACCCGCCGGCCTGCCCCAGCCGAGCGCGAGGAAGCGATACTCCCCGCCGATGCCTCCGGCGTGGCGCGCCAGGGCGACATAGGTGACACCGCCCATCACCGCGACCACTGCCCCGGCAAGCCAGATCCCCATGAACAGGCCTGCCTCTCCGGTCAGCCGGGCCACATCGGTCGGCGCCCTGAAGATGCCGGCACCGATCACGATCCCGGCGACCATCAGCGCGATATCGACCGGCGAAAGCCGCGCGGTCGGAGCGGGTGCAGCGGTCAGGGTCGTGGCGGCCAGCGGCTCAGCCGCCGATCCGGGTTGCAGTCCAGCCGCGACCAACCAGACCGGCC
>CALLWN010000150.1 GCA_938016505.1 uncultured Sphingomonadaceae bacterium | reverse complement strand
CGGCAACTCGCTCGGCCTGCTGCCCCGGGCAACGCCGGCGCGCCTTGCCCGGGTCGCTGAAGGCGAATGGGGCACCGACCTCGTCGGCGCGTGGAACAGCGCGGGCTGGATCGAGCTTTCGGCGCGGATCGGGGCCCGCATCGCCCCCCTGATCGGGGCGAGGGCGCACGAGGTGACCGTGTGCGATTCGGTCTCGGTCAACCTGTTCAAGCTCGTGGTCGCAGCGCTTCGGCTGCGGCCGGGGCGGCGGGTGATCGTGACCGAGGCGGGCGACTTCCCGACCGACCGGCATGTCGCCGAAGGGGCAGCGCGGCTGATGAACGCCGTGGTGCGAGCCTTGCCGCGCGACTGCCTTGCCGACGCGCTCGGCCCCGATGTCGCCCTGCTCCTCCTCTCGCATGTCCACTACCGGAGCGCTGCAGTGCACGACATGGCCGCCCTGACCGCTGCCGCCCATGACGCAGGCGCGCTCGTCCTGTGGGATCTCTCGCACGCGACCGGCGCAGTCGAAGTCGCGCTCGGCGCCGCCGACATGGCGGTCGGCTGCGGCTACAAATATCTGCACGGCGGACCGGGGGCCCCGGCCTTCGCCTTCGTGGCCGAACGCCACCTCGAGGGGCTCGACCAGCCGGTCACCGGCTGGATGGGCCACGCCGCGCCCTTTGCCTTTGCACCCGACTATGCGCCCGCGCCCGGCATCCGCCGGCTGCTTGCCGGCACGCCCCCGGTGCTTGCCATGGCGGCGCTGGACGAGGGCGTTGCGCTCGTCGCCGAGGCGGGCGCGTCACGGCTCGCAGCCAAGTCCCGTGCGCTTGGCGACCTGTTCATCGCCTGCCTCGATGCGATCGGCGACCCCGACATCGGGCTCGTCTCCCCGCGCGCCGGGCGCGGCGGGCATGTCACCTTCGCCCACCCCGAGGCCTGGCCGCTGGTGCGCGCGCTCGACGCACGCGGCGTGACCGGGGATTTCCGCGCACCCGATGGCGCGCGCTTCGGATTCGCCCCGCTCGGCCTTTCCTTCGCGGAGGTGGTGCGCGCCGCCGAAATCCTCGAAGGGGTGCTGGCGAGCGGCGCGCACCGGAGGCCCGAATATCGGGCGCCGCGCGCCGTCACCTGAGGGAGTTGAGGGAGCAGCGCATGGGATGGGACAAGGAGGTCGAGGAACTGCGCACCCGCCAGCGCCTCGCCCACGCGATGGGCGGGCCCGAGAAGCTCGCCCGGCAGGCGGCCGCCGGCAGGCTCGACGCCCGCGCCCGGATCGCGGCGGTCGCCGACCCCGGGAGCTTCCGCGAGGTGGGGGAGATTGCAGGCTTCGCGCACTACGGCGCGGATGGTGCGCTCGAGAGCTTCCGGCCGGCCAATTTCCTGTTCGGCCACGCCCGTGTCGATGGCCGGCCGGTGGTGCTGACGGCGGATGATTTCACCGTACGCGGCGGCGCGGCCGACGCCAGCCTGCACCGGAAACTCATCGCCGCCGAGCAGCTCGCGCACGACTACCGGATGCCGCTCATCCGCATGATCGAGGGAACCGGCGGCGGCGGGTCGGTCAGGAGCCTCGAGGAGATGGGCCACACCTATATCACCGAGATCCCGGGCTGGGAGCTGATGACCGCCAACCTCAGCCATGTGCCGGTTGTCGCGCTCGGGCTCGGCCCGGTTGCCGGGCTTGGCGCCGGGCGCATGGTGATGGCGCACTACAGCCTTCTGGTCGACGGGCTTGCCCAGATGTTCGTGGCCGGGCCGCCGGTGGTCGCGGCGGCCGGGGAGACCCGGACCAAGGAGGAGCTGGGCGGAGCCGAAATCCATGCCAGGAACGGCGCAGTCGACGACCGGGTCGAAAGCGAGGCCGAGGCCTTCGCCCGCCTCCGGCGCTTTCTCTCCTACCTGCCCTCGTCGGTCCACGAGCTGCCGGCGCGCCTCGCCACGACCGACCGGCCCGACCGCGCCGAGGAGTGGCTCATCCGCGCCGTCCCGCGCGACAGCCGCCGGCTCTACCCCATCCGCCCGATCCTCGAGGCGGTGGTCGACACCGGATCGCTGTTCGAGATCGGCGCCGAGTGGGGTGTGGGGGTTGTCACCGCGCTCGCCCGGCTTGACGGCTGGCCGGTTGGCGTCATTGCCTCAAACCCCGAGGCGCTCGGCGGACTCTGGACTGCAGCGACTGCGCGCAAGGTGGAGCGGATGGTCGACCTCGCCGACAGCTTCCATCTGCCCATCGTCCATCTCGTTGACAATCCGGGCTTCATGATCGGCCGCCGCGCCGAGGAGGAGGCGACGATCCGCTGGGGGAGCCGCGCGCTTGCCGCGATCCACCAGGTCCGCGTGCCATGGGCAACCGTCATCCTGCGGAAGGCCTATGGCATGGCGGGCAGCGCCCACGCGCCTGCCGACCGGTTCCGCTGGCGCATGGCCTGGCCCTCGGGCGACTGGGGGTCGCTGCCGATTTCGGGAGGGCTCGAGGCGGCCTACCGGGCGGAGCTGGAAGCCGCCGAGGATCCGGCGGCGCGGCTTGCCGGGATCCGCGCCCGGCTGGAGCGGGTGCGCAGCCCCTTCCGCACGGCCGAGCGGTTCGGCGTGGAGGCGATCATCGACCCGCGCCAGACCCGCGCCGAGCTGTGCGCCTTCGCCAATGCCGCGCAGCGTGCACTCGCGCCGGGCCCGCGCGCGCGGGGGCTTCGCCCCTAGCTGCAGCGATCCGGGAGGCCGGGGGTCTTTGCTTTTGCGTCCTGCCGACTAGGGAGCCGGGATC
>CALLWN010000149.1 GCA_938016505.1 uncultured Sphingomonadaceae bacterium | reverse complement strand
GGCAATCCGCGATGCTGTGTCCGGCGATTCAGGGTTGATTCACCTCGAAGCCCGGAGAGATCGGAAATGTTCACACGCCTCAGGATGTTGGCCGTCGTTGCGGTCGCCGTCGCCGTCGCTGTGCCGGCCGCCGGCGGGCAGGTGCCTGGCGGGGCTGCGGCTGCGTCTCCTGCAACAGGGTCTGCGTCAAACCCCGAGGGTTCCGGCTTCAGTCTCGATGAAGTCGTGAGCGCAGCCGACAGGGCGTTCGGCAAGGGTGCGGCCGGGGTTGCCAAGGCAATCGAACGGGCCTTCGCCGAGAATGGCCGCCCCAACGGCTATATCGTCGGGCGCGAGGGGAGCGGCGCGTTCGGCCTCGGGCTCAGGTTCGGCAAGGGGATCCTCCATTCGAAGGTCGAAGGCAATCGCACGGTCTACTGGCAGGGCCCCTCGCTCGGCTTCGATGTCGGTGGCGACGCTTCGACAGTCTTCATCCTCGTCTATGACCTTCACGACACCGACGAGCTGTTCCGCCGCTATCCGGCGGTTGAAGGCCGAGCCTACCTCGTCGGCGGCGTCTCGGTGGCCTATCACCAGCTCGAGGATGTCCGGCTTGTCCCGGTTCGGCTTGGCGCCGGGTGGCGGCTCGGCGCCAATGTTGGCTACCTCCATTTTTCGCGCAAGCGCCGGGTCCTGCCAGTCTGAGTCGTCATCTGCGGCGTCAGGCGTGACCGGCTTGCGCGCCGGGGCGACCGGCCCCTAAGCGGGTCTGGAGATGAGACCATGGCGCGCCATCCTGCTCCGGGCGGCCGGTGCTAC
This sequence comes from uncultured Sphingomonadaceae bacterium, assembly GCA_938016505.1. Taxonomy (GTDB): domain Bacteria; phylum Pseudomonadota; class Alphaproteobacteria; order Sphingomonadales; family Sphingomonadaceae; genus Thermaurantiacus. The sequence continues at coordinate 8,430 of CALLWN010000149.1, read as the reverse complement.
CGCTCTGCTGGCGAAGCCCGGGCTCGCGCAGGCAGTGCATCCGGTCGAGGCGGCGGAGGCCGTGCCCCAGGCGGCTGCCGCGCCGGATGCGGGTTCAGGCCCGGCGCCGGAGGCCGAAGACGCCGGGCTTGTCTCGTTCGCAGCGGACGAACTGGTCTATCTTGAGCGCGAGGACCAGGTCATTGCCACTGGCAATGTCCTGCTGCGTCGCGCTGACCAGGTCCTGACGGCGGACCGGATCGTCTGGGACCGGCGCGCCCGGACGGTTGAGGCGACGGGCCGGGTCCGCGTGGGCGACTCGAGCGGCAATGTCGTTGTCGCCGACAGTCTCATGCTGAGCGACGATCTCCGCGATGGGGCGATCGCAAACCTGCTCCTTGTCCTCGGTGATGGCGGGCGGCTGGCCGCCCGCGCGGCGAGCCGCATGGGGGGCCGCTCACAGCTCGATCACGCCATCTACTCGCCCTGCAATGTTCTCGATGATGCCGGTTGTCCGCAGCAGCCTTTGTGGGCGGTCAAGGCGGTTCGCGTCCGCCATGATCCGGTTGCCGGGCGGGTCTATTATCGCAAGGCAAGGTTCGCGGTGCTCGGGGTCTCTGTCATCGGGCTGCCGGGTTTCTCCCACCCGGACAGCGCGCTCAGGAACCAGTCAGGGCTGTTGTCCCCCGACCTGCGGATCTCGAACGAACTCGGCCTCGAGCTCGCCATCCCCTACTACTGGGCGATCGGGCCGGACCGGGACCTGACGACGACGGCACATGTCTACTCGCGCGAGAACCCGCTGGTTGATCTCGAGTATCGCCATCTGCTGACGGCAGGCCCGCTTCGGGCCCGGCTGGCTGCAACCTGGTCGGAGGGACGGACCTTCGGCGAGGATTTCCAGATCGTCTCGTCCGGGCGCGAGGCTTTTCGCGGGCTGTTCGAGGCCAATGGCAGGCTGCGCCACGGCGATGGCTGGGGTTCGACCTTTTCGGCGAGGCTGACGAACGACCGCACCTTTCCAGGCCGCTATGAACTGACCTACGATGCGACTCTGCGAACGACGCTCGCGGTGGAGCGGCAGACCGACGCGCTCTATGTCGGCACCCGCGGATGGTATTTTCAGGATCTCGGGCCCGAGGCTGTGGTGGCCCGGACCCCGATCGCCCTCCCGCTGCTCGATGTGAGCTGGCGCCCGCCCGCCCGCGTGCTGGGCGGCCGTGTCAGGGTGGACGCAAATGCGCTCAGCCTGTTTCGGGAAGACGGCCAGGACATGGCCCGCCTTCTCACCCAGGCCCAATGGGACCGGCTCTTCACCACACCCGCCGGTCAACGCGTCACCGTGTCCGGCCTGCTGCGGGCTGATGGCTACCATGTCGCGGACAGCGACTTTGCCGACGTTCCTGCCTATGCCGGAAGGGACGGGTTCCGGGGCAGGGTGATCCCCCTTGTCGCGGTCGACGTCGAGTGGCCCCTGGTGGGACCGCTCGGCCGCGGCTCCCAGAATCTGACCCCGCGCGTCCAGTTCGTCGCGTCATCGAAGGATGGCAATGGCGGCATCCCGAACGAGGACAGCCGGGCGATCGAGCTCGAGGATATCAACCTGTTCGCGTTCAGCCGTTTTCCCGGCTTCGATCGCTGGGAGGGGGGAGCAAGGATCGCCTATGGCGTCTCGTGGGACTGGTCACGCCGTGGGCTCGCCCTCGCGGCCGACATTGGCCAGAGCTACCGCTTCTCCGAACAGCCTGGCCTGTTCCCGGCAGGAACCGGGCTGGCCGAACGGATGTCCGACATCGTCGGCCGTTTCTCGCTGCGCGCCGGCCGCTTCGGATCTCTCACCCAGCGGATCCGGCTCGACAAGGACGACCTGACCGTTCGGCGCAGCGAGCTCGACCTCAGTTTCGGGTCTGACAGGACCTTCGCCACCATTGGCTATCTGCGCTTCAACCGCGACATTGCCCTCGAGGATCTCGCCGATCAGGAGGAACTTCGACTCGGGGCCCAGGTGGCGCTGTTACGCTACTGGTCGGCGTTTGCCTCGATGATCGTCGATCTGACCTCGCCCGCGGAGGAGCCGACGACGATCAACGACGGGTTTCAGCCGATCCGTCACCGGGTTGGAGTCATCTATACCGATGAATGCTTCGATTTCCGGTTCACCTGGCGGCGCAACTACGTCGACAATCTGAATGCACCCAGGGGCAACAGCTTCTCCTTTTCGTTCCGGCTTACCAATCTCGGGCGATGACCGCTCGGGCCGGACGACCCGCTGCGCCGTGTCAGCAGCCGTTCACCCGCCCGGCCCTATGGCCTCTGGACGCGCAGACGGGTAAGGCATCTGGCAGCCGTGTGCGGCTGCGGCCCGCAGCCCGACGCGCCCAGTGACGTTCAATGCGAGTTTGCAGCTGTCCATGCCCTCAGATCCTTGGTCGTATCGCGTCTGCCTCGGCGGGTTTTTCCTTCTGGCGCTGTGTCCTCTGCCCGTTGCTGCCCAACAGGTTGCAAGCCTGCGCAGCCCGGGGGCCGGCATGTTTGCAGACATGCCGGAGCTGACCGTTCTCGGGGCGCTCGAGCCGAATGTCCGCAAGGCGACTGCGATCGTCAACGGTGACATCATCACCGATACCGATGTCGAGCAGCGACTCAATCTCGTGCTTGCTGCCAACCAGGGCCAGGTCTCGAGCCAGGAGCGCGACATTCTCCGGGTCCAGGTTCTCCGCAACCTCATCGACGAGAAGCTCCAGATCCAGGCTGCAACCGAGAATGAGGTCACGGTGCCCGAAGCCGAGGTCGAGCAGGCCTATGCGCGGGTCGCCAGCAACTTCCGCCAGACGCCGGAGCAGTTTGCCGCCTTCCTGCGCCAGGCAGGGACTTCACCGGTTTCGATCAAGCAGCAGATCCGGGCTGAACTGGCCTGGTCGCGCCTTCTGCGCAAGCGGATCGAACCCTTCGTCAATGTTGGCGAAGAGGAAGTGGCAGCCATCATTCGCAAGCTCGAGGAATCCAAGGGCAAGGACGAGTTTCGGGTGGGGGAGATCTTTGTCGCCGCCACGCCTGACCAGATGCCGCGCGCCATGGCGGATGCCGGGCGCATGGTCGAGGCGATCCGCGCGGGCGCGAGCTTCGTCGCCTATGCCCGCCAGTTTTCCGAGGCATCAACCGCCGCCGTGGGTGGCGACCTGGGGTGGGTTCGTGCCGAGCAGCTTTCCCCCCAGCTGGCAGAGGTCATCCAGCGGATGCCACGGGGAACCGTGTCCGATCCGATCGCGGTTCCAGGAGGCGTTGCAATCGTCGCCCTCATCGACAAGCGGCAGGTGCTCGCCGCCAACCCGGCAGACGCCATTCTCTCGATGAAGCAGATCACCATCGAACTCCCGGTGGAGACGACGGAGGCCCGGGCGCGGCAGCTGGCAGAAAAAATTCAGTCGCGTACCCGCTCCATGGGTGGGTGCGGCAAGGCCGAGGCTGTCGCGGCCGAACTCGGCGGATCGGTTGTCTCCAATGACAGCATCCGCCTTGGGGATCTGCCGGGTCCGCTCCAGGAGATCGTCGGCCAGTTGCCCGTGGGAGGTGCAACGCCGGTGTTTGGCTCGCAGCGTGACGGGCTGCGGGTACTCGTGCTGTGCGGCAGGGACGATCCGCGGGCAAGCGTCGGTACGCCCTCTTTCGATGCAATCTACGCCCAGATCAACGACGAGCGCGTCAACAGCGCCGCCCGCCGTTACCTCCGCGACCTGCGCCGCGATGCGGTGGTGGACTACCGTTGAGTTCGGCGATGGCATCCGGGGTTGCGACCGGATCGGGGTCTTCTGGCGGCTCCGATCCGGCAAGCGGTGGCGAACAGGAGCGTCTGCCGCCATTGGGTGTTGCCCTCGGGGACCCTGCAGGGATTGGCCCCGAAGTGATCGCCAAGGCCTGGGCCATGCGTCGCGCGCTCGGGCTCGATCCCTTCCTCGCCATTGGCGACAGGCGCTCGCTCGAGGCGGTCTCATCGGTGCCTGTCGCGACCCTGTCCCGGCCGCAGGACGCGCCGGGGCTGTTCGACGAGGCGCTCCCGCTGCTCCAGGTCGATGATCCGGGCGAGATCGAACCGGGGAAGCCCAATCTCGCCGGCGCCCGATGCGCGCTCGACTCGGTCGAGCTTGCGGTCGGGCTCGCCCGCGCCGAGATCACTTCAGGGCTGGTCACTGCGCCGGTTGCAAAGAGCCAGCTCTACGCGATCGGGTTCCAGCATCCGGGCCAGACCGAGTTCATCGCCGAGCGATGCGGCGTGGCAGCGAGCAATGTCGCCATGATGATGGTCGGGCCCGATCTGCGGACCGTGCCGGTCACCATCCATATCCCGCTGCGCGACGTGCCCGAGCAACTCACGACGGACCTGATTCTTGCCCGGGTGCGCACCACCGCGCGCGGGCTTGTCCGCGATTTCGGGATTGCCGCGCCGCGCCTTGCCGTTGCCGGGCTGAACCCCCACGCCGGGGAGGGTGGAGCCCTCGGTGACGAGGAGGTGCGGATCATCGCTCCGGCGATCGCACAACTCCGCAGCGAGGGCCTCGACGTCTCGGGACCCCACGCGCCCGATTCGCTGTTTCACGCGGCCGTGCGCTCCAGCTACGATGCCGTGATCTGCATGTATCATGATCAGGCGCTTGTTCCGCTCAAGACGCTCTACTTCGACGAGGGTGTGAACATGACCCTCGGGCTGCCGATCCTGCGGACCGCCCCGGATCACGGCACTGCGTTCGGGATCGCCGGCAAGGATCTCGCATCGCCCCGCGCCATGATTGCCGCGATCCGGCTCGCAGGCCACTGCACCCGGCTGCGGGCTGCCGCCTCGGCTTGACCGGCCGGCGCATCGCAGCCGATTTCTGCGACCGGCTTGCCGTGCTGCCGCCGCTCCGTGAGGTGATCGCCGCCAGCCGGCTCAGCGCGAACCGGTCGCTCGGGCAGAATTTCCTGCTCGACCTGAACCTGCTCGACAGGATCGCTGGCCTTGTCCCGCTTGCACCCGGCGAGACCGTCTACGAAGTGGGCCCCGGGCCGGGGGGACTGACCCGGGCGCTGCTGAAGGCGGGCGGACAGGTCGTTGCCGTCGAACGGGACCGCAGGGCGGTGGCCGCGCTTGCGCCACTTGTCGAGGCCGCAGACGGTCGGCTCCGTCTCGTCGAGGGCGACGCGCTTGCTGTCGATGCTGCCAGCCTTGCTGGTGCCGGCGCCCACATCGCCTCCAATCTCCCCTATAACATCGCCACGCCGCTGCTTGTGAATTGGCTCTCAGCCGAGCCCTGGCCGCCCTGGTGGCGGTCAGCCACCCTGATGTTTCAGCGCGAGGTCGCCGAGCGGATCGTGGCAGCCCCCGGCTCGGCTGCCTACGGCAGGCTGTCGGTTCTCGCTGCCTTCCGCGCCACCGCGCGAATCCGTCTCCGGCTGCCGCCAAGGGCCTTCACGCCGGCGCCGAAGGTCGAAAGCGCGGTCGTCCAGCTCCTGCCGGCAGCGCCCCTGCTCGACATCCCCCTGGCCCGGCTCGAGGCCATCACCGCCCGCGCCTTCGGCCAGCGCCGGAAGATGCTCCGCCAGTCCCTTCGGCCAGTGCTGGATGCCGTCGAAGCGGCCGGTATCGATGCCACCCGGCGGGCCGAGACCCTGGCACCCATCGAGTTCGCGCGCATTGCTGCGCATGCCGACCCGGTTCGGCTCGGCCTTCCGGTCGTGATGGCCGACTGCTAGACTCCGGCCGGTGCCCCGCTTCCTCGCTTTCGACCGCTACATCGCGCGGCTGATCCTCGCGCCGCTTGTCGGCACGCTGGTGCTCGCGGCCATGCTTCTCCTGCTCGACAAGATGTTGAACCTCTTCAACTTCGTCATCAACGAGGGCGGTCCCGTCTCGGTGGTGTGGCGCATGCTCGGCAACCTGGTCCCCGAGTATCTCGGGCTCGGCATCCCGATCGGCGTGATGCTCGGGATCCTGCTCGCCTTCCGCCGCCTTGCGCTGTCATCGGAACTCGATGCGATGCGCGCCGTCGGGCTGTCCTACGGTCGGATGCTGCGGGTCCCGTTCCTGTTCGCGACCGTCTTTGCGCTGGTCAATTTCGGCATCGTCGGCTTTGTCCAGCCGCTGGCCCGCTACAACTACGAGGAGCTGCGCTACGAGTTGCGCAGCGGCGCGCTTGGCGCGAGCATCAGGGTCGGTGAATTTGCAACGTTCGGCAAGCGGGTGATGCTGAGGGTCGAGGAAAGCCGGGAAGGCGGCCGGAACCTTGCCGGCATCTTCCTGCGGACAGTGAACGACCGCGGCCAGTCGCTGGCCGCGACTGCCGCGACCGGCCAGTTCCTGCGCTCCGACGACCCCGATGTGATCCTGCTCCGGCTCGAGAATGGCACGCTCGTGCACGATCCCGGCGGCGGACTTGCCCCCCGGGTCCTCGCCTTCGCCCAGCACGATCTCCCGATCAACCTGCCTCCGATGGAGCAGTTCCGGGCCCGCGGTGATGGCAGCATCGAGCTGTCCATCCCGGAGCTCGCCGCCGTGTCGATGGACAGGTCCGCAAGCAGGGCAAGCCGCCAGCAGGCAGCCGCGACGCTTCACCGGCGGTTGATCCAGTGCGTTGCGCTGTTCGTCCTTCCCTTCCTCGCAGTCGCGCTTGCCGTGCCGCCCAAGCGCAGCACATCGGCGCTCGGCGTCTTCCTGTCGATCGTGATCCTGGTGAGCTACCACAAGCTCACCGAATATGGGGAGCGGATGGCGGGGATCGGCCGGGTCGATCCGGTGCTGGCCCAATGGGTGCCGTTCGCGCTGTTCTCGGCCTTCTGCTTCTGGGTCTATCATGTCCTCGCCCACCGGCCAGGCGGACAGCCGATCGGCGCGCTCGACCGCTGGTTCGCAAGTCTCCAGGCGCGGGTCGTGGCCCTCATCGGCCGCCGCCGTCAACTCCTCGAGGATGCCCCGGTTCCGGCCGGATGATGACAGCCGCTGCCACCACGCCAACGCTCGGGATGCGGCTGTTCCCCTCGCCGACGCTCGCCCGCTATGCCGCGCGCACGTTCGTGCTCCGGACGGTCGCATTCCTCGCCGGCCTCGTGATCATCCTCCAGACCCTCGACCTCCTGGGCGAATCGAGCCGGATTCTCGCGATCGAGGGCAATGGCGAGGCCGAGCTGTGGCGCTATGTCCTGCTGCGCGCACCCCAGCTCATTGCGCTGTTTCTTCCCTTTTCCGTGCTTCTGGCGACGCTTCTCACCTTCATCACGCTCAACCAGAACAGCGAGATCGTCATCTTCAAGGCCGCTGGCCTTTCGGCACATCAGATTCTCGCGCCGCTGATCCTCGCCGGCGTTGCCGTCGCAGGCGCGAGTTTCACCTTCAACGAACTGGTCCTCACGCGCGCCCAGGCCAGCTTCGATCCGTGGAAGGCGGCAGAGTATCGCCCGATCGAGACTGTCGGCGCCGCTGGTGACATCTGGGTCAGGAGCGGCAAGGATCTGATCCGCGCCGGGCGGGTGGTCGGGTCGGGCGCAGACACCCGGCTCGAAGACGTGACCGTGTTCGACCGTGAGGCCGACAGACTCGTGGCCCGGATCCAGGCTGATCACGCGGTCCCCGTCACAGGCGGATGGCGCCTTGGGAATGTCCGGCGGTTCGACATTTCGACAGCAACGGAATCGGCCGTCGACCAACTCGACCTGCCGCTGGTTGCCACTCCCGATCAGTTCACGACCCGCAGCATCAATCCCAGGCACGCGGCCTTCTGGGACCTTCTTCCCGCCATTCGCGCGCTCGACCTTGCCGGGAAGCCGACGGATCGGCTGCGCGCCGAGCTTCACCACAAGATTGCCGGCCCGCTGTCCGCAGCGCTGATGCCCCTGCTCGGAGCCGTTGCGGCGTTCGGGCTGGCGCGCTCGGGACGGGTGTTTCTGCGTGCCGTCATCGGGCTGGCGCTCGGATTCCTCTATTTTGTCGCCGACAATTTCGCGATGGCGATGGCCGATTTCGGCAATCTTCCGCCGGTCGCTGCGGCCTGGGCGCCCTTCCTGCTGTTTTTCCTGATCGGCGAGAGCGTGATTTTCCGGACCGAGGAGTGACCAACCCGATTTCTGCCGCATTGCAACGGCAGAAGGAACCCGAAACCGAGGAGCAGTTGACGTGATCACGCCCGTTCTGCGGCGGCCGGGAATCTGGAGCCGCGCCCACTATCTCGACCGGATGAGCCTGCGCGAGCTGGTTGTCGCCTATTTCCAATACTATGCCATCCAGGCCTATCTCCTGCTGGCCGTCCTTGCACTGGTTGCAGCCGCGTTTGTTCCGCCAACCCTGCTGCAGGGTCTTGCCGCCGGGCTTGCGTCATTCCTGATCTATCCGCTTGCCTGGTATCTCATCCATCGCTTCGTGCTGCACGGCACCTGGATGTTTCGCGTGCCCGCGCTCGCGAAGACGTGGAAGCGGATCCACTATGA
>CALLWN010000148.1 GCA_938016505.1 uncultured Sphingomonadaceae bacterium | reverse complement strand
AGCGAGGTGTTCGCGGCCTGCAGGACGGCGATGGTCGCGGCCGCTGCATCGATCGCCGCATGATCGGCAGCCGACAGCCCGGTCGTCCCGATCACGAGCGCACAGCCCGCGTCTTCGGCCGCCCTCAGCGTCTCGCCGAGCGCGGCAGGCGAGGTGAAGTCGATGAGCACGTCCGCCTGGTGGGCGACCGGTGCGACATTGGCGGTCACCACCAGCCCGCCGCCCAGCGGCGTCCCGCAGGCTGGATGGCCGGGGCGCTCGACCCCGCCGGCGAGCACCAGATCACCGGCGGCCCGCACGGCGTCGATGACCGCACGCCCCATGCGTCCGCCTGCACCCAGCACCCCAATTGCCAGTTTCTCTCCGCGCATGGTCCTTTCCTCGGCCAGCCATGCGTTAAGCGCAACCCCGGCGAAGGAGCGTTGCGCATTCCACGCCATGGTCTAGCCTTATCCGCCATGGACCGTCAGTCGCGCATCGTCATCCTGACCGGAGCCGGGATTTCGGCCGAATCGGGGGTGCCCACATTTCGCGGGCCAGATGGCCTGTGGGAAGGCCACCGGGTCGAGGATGTCGCAACGCCCGAGGCCTTTGCCCGCAACCCGGCGCTGGTGCAGGCCTTCTACGACGCGCGCCGGGCCCGCCTCGCCGACGTTGCGCCCAACGCTGCGCATATCGCGCTTGGCCGGCTCGATTCGGCATGGCCGGGCGAACTTCTGATCGTCACCCAGAATGTCGATGACCTCCACGAACGCGGCGGCGCCCTCCGGCTCGTGCACATGCATGGCGAGCTCCTCTCGGCCTGGTGCACCGCCTGTGACACGCGCCACCGCTGGCAGGGGCCGCTCGGAAGCTTTCCGCCCTGCCCGGCCTGCGGCGCTCCGCAGCTTCGCCCCGACATCGTCTGGTTCGGCGAGATGCCCTACGCGATGAACCGGATCCTGCGCTCGCTCGCCCGCTGCGACCTGTTCGTCGCCATCGGGACGTCGGGGCAGGTGTATCCGGCCGCCGGCTTCGTCGAGACGGCGCGCGAGGCCGGCGCCCGCACGCTCGAGCTCAACCTCGATCCATCCGCCATGTCGGCCCGGTTCCACGAGAGCCGGCTGGGCCGGGCGGGAACCCTCGTCCCGGCGCTGGTCGACGAACTGCTCGCCTAGTCCGCGGCTGCCGCCGCCTCGATCGCTTCCATGTCGGCATCGGAGAGGCCGAAATGATGGCCAACCTCGTGGACGAGCACGTGGGTCACCAGCGCCTCGAGGCTGTCCTCGCCGTCGGCCCAGGCGTCGAGCAGTGGCCGGCGGTAGAGGAAGATCGCCGGCGGCATGCGCCCGGTCGCCTCCGCCCCCTCCGAGCCGACCGGGTGGCCCTGGTAGAGGCCGAGAATGTCGAACGGGCTGTCGAGCGCCATCGCCTCCATCACCTCGTCGTCGGGAAAGTCGGTGACGTGGAGCACGACATGGGCAAGGTGCGCGCGGAACAGCGGCGGGAGCCGCTCCACTGCTGCCAGCGCAAGCGCCTCGATTTCCCCAGCACTTGGTGCCATGGTTGCCATGTTTGCGCTCCTAGCCGGAGGATGAGCCATGGTCGAGAAGCTGGATGCGGCCGCGCGCGCCGCGCTTTCGGGCGAACTGCCGGGGTGGACGCTCGATGGTGAGCATCTGCGCCGCAGTTTCCGCTTCCGCGATTTCAGCGAGGCGTTCGCCTTCATGACCCGCGTGGCACTGCTCGCTGAACGCCACGATCACCACCCGGAGTGGTCGAATGTCTGGAACCGGGTCGAAATCGGTCTTTCCACCCACGATGCCGGCGGGCTCTCGGCCCGCGACGTGGCGCTGGCAAGGGCCATCGACGCCCTCCTCTAGTTTCGAGAGCTTCCGTCGCGTTGCGCCCGTGCTAGGCCATGGGGCGAAGCGTGCCCTTTGGCGCGAGACGGAGGCCCCATGACCCAGCCCTTCCCCGACCATCCCTATCTCAAGGGCTATTACCCGCCCTTCGGCGCCGAGATGGACGCGCCCGACCTCGTGATCGAGGGCAGGCTTCCCCAGGGGCTTGCCGGCACCTTCTATCGGAACGGGCCTGATCCGCTTTATCCGCCCATGGAGGGCGATCGCTACCATGTGTTCGACGGCGACGGCATGATCTACGCGATCCGCCTTGGCGACGGTCGCGCCCAACTGCGCAACCGCCATGTGCGCACCCGCAAATATGAGCTCGAGCGCGCGGCCGGCCGCCGGCTGTTCGGCGTGTTCGGCAACCCGCGCTTCAACGATCCCTCCGTCAGCCCGGCCGACTACAACACCGCCAACACCCATATCTGGCCGCACGCGGGCGCGCTCTACGCATTGATGGAAGGCTGCCCGCCGACAGCGATGGACCCGGTAACCCTCGAGACCAAGGGCTATGAGACCTTCGGGGGCACGGTGACCGGCCCGTTCACGGCCCATCCCAAGACCGACCCGGCCGATGGCGCGCTCCACGCCTTCGGCTGCGGCGCCAGGGGCCCGGGCTCGACTGCCATCCGCTACGACGTGATCGATGCGGCCGGACACAAGCGCCACACCGCCTGGCTCGACCAGCCCTACCCCTCGATGATGCATGACTTCGCGCTGACCGATGCCCATGTCGTCTTTCCCTGCCTTCCCGTCGTCATCTCGATGGAGCGGGCGATGAAGGGGCTGCCGGTGGCCGCCTGGGAGGATGACCGCCCGGCGGCCTTCGGGGTCATGCCCAAGGGCGGCAACGGCGGCGACGAGGTGCGCTGGTTCGAGACCGACCCCACCTTCGCCTTCCATGTCGCCGGCAGCTTCGATGATGGCCAGGACGTGGTGGTCGACGTCGCCGGCTCGAAGCGTGCGCCGCTGATGCCGTCGGCCGATGGCACGCTTCCCTCGCACCAGGACACCCGCTTCACGCTCAAGCGCTGGCGGATCGGTGGCAATGGCAATTTCCGCGAGGAAGAGATTGACGGGCTCGACATCCAGTTCCCCCGGATCGACGATCGGTTCCAGGGCCGGCGCTATCGCAAGGCCTTCGTGAACGGCACGGCAAAGCCGACCGCGGGCCGGATCGACGGGTTCGACCAGATTGCCGTCATCGACGTCGAGACCGGCGCGCGGGATGCCTTCTCGTTCGGCGAGGGGGCCTATTGCGGCGAGCCGGTGTTCGTGCCCGAGGGTCCCGGCGAGGGCGAGGGCTGGTTGCTGGCGCTTGTCTGGGACAGCCACAGGAACGCGAGCGTCCTCGCCGTCCTCGATGCCCGCAACGTGGCGGCGGGGCCGGTCGCCCGGGTGCACATGCCGGCCCGGGTGCCCGGCGGCTTCCACTGCCATTGGCGGCCGGCGGCATGACCGGGGACGATGCGGCCAACCTTGCAGTCGCCACCCGTCTCTACGAGGCCGCCGGCCGGGGGGACTGGGAGGCGGCCGAGCGCGAACTCCATGATGCGCTCGAGATCCACGAGGCCGCGACCATGCCCTATGCCGGCATCTACCGCGGTCGCGACGCGCTGCGGCGCCTCTCGGCAATCGTCCATGGCTACTGGCCGGGCACGCGGGTGGACCGGCTCGGCATGGCCGCAGGCGCCGGGCGCGTCGTCGTCTTCTTCCGCATGGTGATCGCAGCGCCCGAAGGCGAGATCAGCCACGAGATCGTCGAGGTGAACGAGTTCCGCGATGGCAAGGTCGCGGTGATCAAGCCCTTCTACTGGGACACGGGCGCGATGGCCGCGCTCGCCAAGAAACTGGGAGAACAGCATTGACGAAACCGGAGTCCGTCGGCCGCGAAGTCCTTTACGAGGTGATCGAGGGCCACATCGGCCTCGTCCGCCTGAACCGGCCCGACAAGCGCAATGCCGTCAATGGCGACGTGGCGCAGGCGATGGACTGGATCGTCAAGGAAACCGAGCGTGACGAGGCCATCCGCGCCGTCATCCTGACCTCGTCGTCGCCGGATTTCTTCTGCGCAGGCGCCGATCTGTCCGAGATCTCCAGGGGCCGCGGCCACCTGCTCGCAACCGCCGACGGCGGCTTTGCCGGCTTCACCCAGCATCCGCGCGAGAAGCCCTGGATCGCGGGCGTGGTCGGTGCCGGGCTTGCCGGCGGCTGCGAGATCGCGCTCGCCTGCGACATGATCGTCGCGTCCGACACCGCCCGTTTCGGCCTCCCCGAGGTGAAGCGCGGCCTCTATGCCGGCGCCGGCGGCGTGTTCCGCCTGCCGCGCAAGCTCCCCGCCGCGATCGCCTTCGAGCTGATTGCGACCGGCGACCCGATCGATGCACCCCGCGCCTACGCGCTCGGGTTCGTGAACCGGATGGTGCCCGCGTCCGACGTGCCGGCCGAATGCGTGGCGCTTGCGAAAGCCATCGCCGTCAACGCGCCGCTCTCGGTGCGCGAGAGCCTGAAGGTCGCGCGCATGGCCTACGAGCTGCCGGAGTCCGAGCTCTGGCCCATCAGCCGCAAGGTCTCGGCGCTGGTGTTCAGTTCGGAGGATGCAAGGGAAGGCCCGGTCGCCTTCCTCGAGAAGCGCGCCCCGGTCTGGAAGGGGCGCTAGGCCCCAGCCGGGGCACCGCCGGCGAGGAAGCGGGGCAGCACCCGGCGGAACCAGGCGACACCCTGCGCGCCCATCGCCATGCCCCGTTCGCCGAGGATGAAGGCGGGAACGCCGGTCACGCCCATTTCGGCGAACCGCTGTTCGAGCGCCACCACGGCGTCGCCGAAGCGGCCCGAGGCAAGCACGTCGGCAGCTTGCGCCCGGTCGAGGCCCGCGGCTTCCGCCGCATCGGCCAGCACGCCATGGTCCGAGATGTTGGCGCCGCGGCCAAAATGCGCGTCGAACAGCGCGAGCTTCAGCGCCGTCTGGCGGCTGCTGGCGCGCGCCCAGTGGAGCAGGCGGTGGGCATCGCGGGTGTTCCACATCCGCGCCGGCACTCCGGGCGTGAACCGCACGCCGACTTCGGCGCCAATCTCCGCCATGGCCGCGCGGCTCGCGGCCATCTGCGTCTCGCCCGCCCCATATTTGCGCCGGACATGGGCGGCGACCTCCTCGCCCCCGGGCGCCATGCCGGGATTGAGTTCGAAGGGGTGCCAGCGGATATCCGCCTCCACCCCGAGGTCCCCCAGCGCCGCCTCGAGCTGGCGGAAGCCGATCAGGCACCAGGGGCAGACCACGTCCGAGACGATGTCGACGCGGAGCAGCGCCGGGGCCGGCGACCGCGCGTCCGGCATCAGATGTCGACCACGATCTTGCCGAAGTGTGCGCCAGATTCCTGGTGGCGGAAGGCGGCGCCAAGCTCGGCCAGCGGGAAATGGCGGTCGATGACGGGCCTGATGCCGTTCGCCTCCACCGCCTTCACCATGTCCTGTTGCTCGCGCCTCGTCCCCACGGTGATTCCGATCAGGCGCACCTGCTTGGCCATGAGCTGTACCGTCGGCACCGGCCCGGCATAGCCTGCAAGCACGCCGATGAGCGAGATGTGCCCGCCGATGCGCACGGCTGCGATCGATTCGGGAAGCGTGCCGGCGCCGCCGACCTCGACCACATGGTCGACCCCGCCGCCGGTCAGCCTCGCCGCAGCCTGGCCCCAGTCGGGGGTGGTCTTGTAGTTGATGAGATGGTCGGCCCCCAGCGCCCTCAGCCGCTCGAGCTTGGCGTCGGAGGAGGAGGTGGCGATGACGGTTGCACCAGCGGCCTTGGCGAACTGGAGCGCGAAGATGGAAACGCCGCCGGTACCCTGCACCAGAACCGTGTCGCCCGGCTTGATCCCGCCCTCCGTCACCAGTGCCCGCCAGGCAGTGAGTCCGGCGCAGGTCAGCGTCGCGGCCTCGGCATGGCTGTAGCCGGCCGGCGCACGGGTGAAGGCGGTGGCAGGCGCCACAACCTCTTCCACGGCATAGCCGTCGGCGCCGTCGCCAGGGACGCCGGCAAAGCCGCCCGGAATGGCGCGCCCGTCGAGCCAGTTGGGAAAGAAGGTGGAGACGACGTGGTCGCCAACTGCGAACTCGGTCACCCCTTCGCCCACGGCCACCACCTCACCCGCCCCGTCGGACATCGGAATGCGCCCGTCGGGCGTCGGGATGCCGCCCACCACGACGATATAATCATGGTAGTTCAATGACGAGGCACGGATCCGAACCCGGATCTCGCCGCGCCGCGGCGCGTCCGGGTCAGTCATTTCCTCCAGTCGGAGACTGTCGATCCCGGCCGGGTGCCGCAGTCTGATCGCCTTCATGCCTGCCTCCCTCAATGCCGCGCCGTCACGATCCAGACCGCGCCGGGCATCCACACCTCTCCGTTGCGGACATGGGGCGCAAGCGCCTGTGCAACCGCACCCTCGACCTTCGGCGCGAGTTCGGGCGCCTCGCGCAGCGCAGCTCCGAGCGGGCCGACGCGCAGCATCAGCGCCATGGTCGTCGCCAGGTCATTGCCGCCGATGTCGCAGTCATGGGCCCGGATCGAGACCTCGGCAAACCCTGCCTCGGCAAGGATCGCCTCGACTCGCGCTGCATCGGCAAAGGCGAACGGGCCCGGCGCGTCGGGGTCGGGCGTCGGCAGCGGCGGCAGATGCGGCATCGCCGCCATCAGCGGCACGTGCATCCACGCGTTCTCGCGCATCGCCCGCCAGCAGACGAAGGCGAGCCGCCCGCCCGGCTTCAGTGCCTGCCGGATGTTGGCGAAGGCGGCCACCGCGTCGGCGAAGAACATGACCCCGAAGCGGGAAAAGGCGGCATCGAACGCGCCATGGTCGAAGCCGTGGGTCTGGGCATCGTCCCTGATGAAGCGCAGGTTGGCAATGGCGGCACCCGCCGCTTCGGCGATGGCGAGCAACGGGCCGGAGATGTCGACGCCCACCACGCGCCCCCTCGGCCCGACGCGTTCGGCAAGCGCGACGCTGGTGGCACCCGCGCCGCAGCCGATGTCGAGAATATGCTCGCCCGGCCGCGGCACGAGCGCTGCCATCGCGGCCTCGCCAAGAGGGCGGATCTGGCGATCGAGCGCGGCGTGCGCCCCTGCCCAGGCGCGGCCACCCGCATCGTTCCAGAACTCGGCCTGGGCCGCGTTCGCGCCTTCCATGCGTCCGCTCTCCATTTCATGAGCGCGTGGGTCGCGCTGCTGTGCTAGTGTGAAGCCGATCGGGAAAGGGAGAGCAAGTCATGCATGATCTCGTCATCCGCGGCGGCACCGTGGTGGATGGAAGCGGCAGTCCGGCGTTCGTTGCCGATGTCGCCATCGATGGTGACCGGATCGTCGCAGTCGGGCCGAATCTGGGCCAGGGCCGGGACGAGATCGACGCCAGGGGGCGAATCGTGACCCCCGGCTTTGTCGACATCCACACCCACTATGACGGCCAGGCCACCTGGGATCCCGAGATGTCGCCGTCCGCGTGGCACGGCGTCACCACCGTCATCATGGGCAATTGCGGGGTGGGGTTCGCCCCCGCCCACCCTGACCGGCACCAGTGGCTCATCGGCCTCATGGAAGGGGTCGAGGATATTCCGGGCACGGCGCTCGCCGAGGGCATGACCTGGGACTGGGAGAGCTTCCCCGAATATCTCGACGCACTGGAGAAGCTGCCGCGCACGGTCGATGTGGGCACGCACGTGCCCCACGGCGCCGTGCGCGCCTATGTGATGGGCGAGCGGGGCGCCCGGAACGAACCACCCACCGAGACCGACATAGCCCGGATGGCGGCGATCGTCGAGGAGGGGCTTCGCGCTGGCGCGCTCGGCTTCTCCACCTCGCGCACCATCCTCCACAAGTCGGTCGATGGCGAGCTGGTGCCGGGCACCACGGCAACCCCCGAGGAGCTCATCGGCATCGGCCGGGCGATGGGCCGGGTGGGCCATGGCGTGTTCGAGATGGCTTCCGACCTGAGGCCGGAATGGAACGAGTTCGAATGGATGGGGAAGCTCTCGCGCGAGACGGGGCTTCCCATCACCTTCGCAGCCCTCGAAAGCCCTGCCAAGGAGTTGCCGCTTGCCGAGCAGCTCGCCGCAATGGAGGCCGAGAATGCGAAGGGTGCCCACATCGTGGCGCAGGTGGCGCTGCGCGCCACCGGCATTCTCATGAACTGGCGCGGCACCGTCCACCCCTTCCTGTTCAAGCCCGCCTGGGCCGAGATCGCGCCGCTGCCATGGGAGGCGAAGCGCGCCCGCCTGAAGGAGCCGGCCTTCCGCGCGCGCCTCCTCGCTGAGGATTCGGTCTTTCCCGAAAGCGATGTCGCCGGCCTCATGATGATCGTGGCGCAGGGCTGGTTCCTCCAGTATCGCATGGCCGAAGGCTTCGACTACGAGCCGCCGCGCTCCGAAAGTCTCGCCGCTCTGGCCGAGGCGCAGGGCCGCTCCGGCGCCGAAGTCGCCTATGACCTTCTCATGGAGGACGAAGGCAATGGCTTCATCTACCTTCCCCTCCTCAACTATGCCGACGGCAATCTCGACTTCCTCGAGCCGGTTCTTCGCCGCGCCGACACGGTCAACTCGCTCTCCGACGGTGGCGCCCATTGCGGCACCATCTGCGATGCCGCCTCGACCACCTTCTTCCTCCAGCACTGGGTGCGCGACCGCAAGGCAGGGCGAATCCCGCTCGAGCTCGCAATCCGCCGGCAGTGCCGCGACACCGCCCGCCTCTACGGCCTCGACGATCGCGGCGTGATCGCGCCGGGCATGCTTGCCGATCTCAACATCATCGATTTCGACCGGCTGAAGCTCGGCAGGCCCTGGCTCGCCTTCGACCTGCCCGCCGGCGGCAAGCGGCTGTTGCAGAAGGCCGAGGGCTATGTGGCGACCATCAAGTCGGGGGCAGTGACCTTCCGCAATGGCGAGCCCACCGGAGCCCGGCCCGGCAAGGTGATCCGCGGGCCGCAGCGAAGCCCCATGGCGCTCGCCGCTGAGTAGGGGCGACGACAGCGAGGGCGTGTGGACGCCGGCATTCCGGCCGGCGCCGCACCGTGCGCTCTGCACCGACTGCGGGGTCTCGCGGCTCGCCAATACCAGGGCCTGTGCGACAGCCTGCCAGTTCATCCAGCCCGACTATGATGTCGCGGAGCGCGCCGTCCACGGTCGGGCCCGCGACATGGGCACCGACGAGCTCTTCTTCGGGCCGGTCAGGGCGATGCACCGCGCGCGGCTTCGTTCGCCGCTGCCGGGCGCGCAGTGGACGGGCATCACCACGCGCATTGCCGAGCGGCTGCTCGAGACGGGTGCGGTCGATGCCGTCCTCGCCATGGTTCCCGACCCGGCCGACCGCTGGAAGCCCGTGCCCGCGCTCATCACCGAGCCCGCCGGCATGGCGCAGGCGCGCGGCATGCGCATGGGCTATGCTCCGCTGCTCGCCCTGCTCGAACCGGCACGGGACCGCGGCTTCCGCCGGCTCGCAGTCATCGGCATTCCCTGCCAGGTCCATGCGCTCAGGAAGATCGAGGCCGAATTCGGCTTCGAGGCGATCTTCGTCATCGGGACGCCCTGTTCCGACAACACCACGACCGAAAGCTTCCACCGCTTCCTCGCCCTTCTCGCGCCCCGGCCCGAGACCGTCACATACCTCGAGTTCCGCGCCGACATGATGGTCGAGCTTCGCTTCGAAGATGGCGGGCGCAGGCTCATCCCATTCCTTCAGCTGCCGATCGCCGATCTTCCGGCCGATTTCTTTCCGCTCACCTGCCGCACCTGTGTCGACTACACCAACGCGCTCGCCGACATCACGGTCGGCTACATGGGCGGCGAGGGCGAGCAGTGGCTCCTGGTGCGCAATGATCGGGGCGCCGAGCTTCTGGCGCTCCTCGGCGACGAGGTGCTGCTTGCGCCCGTTGGCGAGAGGGGCGACCGCACGCCCCATGTGAAGGCCTTTCTCGACAACACGCGCCGTGCTGCCGGCGGGCTGCCGCTGAGGCGCATGCCGAAATGGCTTCGCCCCATCGTCGGCCGGCTGATGCCGCGTTTCGCGCCGAAGGGCCTTGAGTTCGCCCGCGCCCGGGTCGAGATGAAGGCCATCGAGACCCTCCTTCATCTCGAGCGGCAGGCGCCGGCGAAGATGCGGCGCATGGTCCCGCCTCATGTCCGCCGGATCACGGCGCGCTACGGCCTTGGCGCTGGCGACGCAGCGCCGCCAGGCTAGACGCCGATCACGCCGCCATCCTCGCGCTCGACGACGACCACCGACGAGCGGGGCGGCAGCGCAGGGTCGAAATCGGGCCAGCGAGTGGCAGGGTCGTGGAAGGTCGAGTCGCGGCCGAACGGCGCCCATTCCCGCGTGCCGTCGGCGGCCGGGTGCTGGACAGCCAGGAAGAGCGTGCGCCCGCCGCGGGCGAAGCGCGGGCCGCACAGCTCGGCGCCCACCGGCACGCGGAAGAACATCCGCCCCACCCCCCGCTCGGCGCCTTCGGTGCCGAGCGCCCAGAGCCCATCGGCCGAGCCCGAAAGCGGCCACGCGCTGCCCTGGTCGGTTGCGACCCAGAGCCGACCGTGGGCGTCGAAGGCGCAATTGTCCGGCGAGGCGAACCAGCCATTCTCCGAGGTTGCTGCACCCCAGCGCGCGCCGGCCTCGGGCCTGTCCTTCGGCCCGCACAGCACCAGCATTTCCCAGCCGAACCGGTCGGCGGCATGGTCGCCGCCGGGCGCGACGAGCTCGAGGATCTGGCCGAAGGCGTTGGCAAGGCGCGGGTTGGCGGCGTCTGCCACCTTCCGGTCGCGGTTGTTGGTGAGCATCACATAGACCCGG
>CALLWN010000147.1 GCA_938016505.1 uncultured Sphingomonadaceae bacterium | reverse complement strand
GCAAGCGAAGGCAGTGTCTGCAAACCCGGGCTGGCTACCGAAATTTCTCCTGTCGCAGGGGCTTGTGCACTCACCTCGTACCGGTGTGGGTAATCTTGCATGGCTTTACTTCTAGAGCGTGGAAAGTATGTGTTCTGCGCTACTGACTTTGAATTCGCCAGGCGCCTCGATAAAAAGCTGTGTAACCATCCTGTTATCGGCGATCAACGCAAATCGTTGTGACCTGAGACCCATCCCGAAACCGGTGGCATCCATTTCCAGTCCCAGTGACCTGGCAAAATCCGCGTTGCCGTCGGCGAGCATCAGGATATTTTCGGCATTGGCGCTTTTGCCCCACGCATTCATCACGAACACGTCATTGACCGCTACGCAGGCTATCGTGTCAATCCCCTTGGCCAGGATTTCATCGGCATGTTCCACAAAGCCCGGCAGGTGCTTCGCCGAGCAGGTGGGGGTATAGGCGCCGGGCACCGCGAACAGGGCGACGGTGCGGCCGGCGAAGAGGGCGTCGGTCTCGACCGGCTGGGGCCCGGCGTCGGTCATCTTCATGAGCGTGGCGCTGGGGACGCGGTCCCCCTTCTGGATGGTCATGGGCGAATCTCCTCCAAGGCTGGGTTCGTGGCTGCCTATGCCCGAGGCGGGCGCACCATGCCACCTGTTCAGGCGCGAGGGCGCGGCCTAGGATGGCAGGATGACCGAACCGCCCTACCTTTCCGGCCAGTTCCTGCTTGCCATGCCGGGGATCGGCGACCCCAGGTTCGAGCGGTCGGTGATTGCAATCTGCGCCCATGATGCCGGTGGCGCCTTTGGTCTTTGCCTGCACGAGGAGCTGGAGGAGATCTCGCTCCACGAGCTGATGGCGCAGCTGGAGATTGCGCCCGGCGCTGCGCCCGATGCACCGATCCTTGCTGGCGGGCCGGTCGAGACGCAGCGCGGGTTCGTGCTCCATTCCCCCGACTATGCCGGCCAGGACACGCGGTTCGTCGCCGGGCGCTGGGCCGTGACCGGCACCCGCGACGTGCTCGTCGCCATCGCCGAGGGGAAGGGCCCGCGGCAGTGGGTGGCGGCGCTTGGCTATGCCGGCTGGGGCGAGGGCCAGCTCGAGGCCGAGCTTGCCCGCCACGGCTGGTTCAGCTGCCCCGGTTCGCTCGGGCTCATCTTCGAGACTCCGGCCGGGGAGCGCTGGGTGCGGGCGTTCCGCGAGGCGGGGATCGACCCGGCGATGCTTGCGGCCGACGCCGGCCGGGCCTGACCGCTGCGGCCTGTGCGGCGGCCTGTGTGGCGGCCTGTGTGGCGGCTTGCGTCGGGCGCCGGTTCCCGATATTGCGCGCCGCTTCCGAACGAACCTGGTCGCCCGGCCAACCATGGGCTGCCGCGGCGACCGCTGCAGGGGCACTGCGCCCAAGGAGATGAAAATGCCCAAGATGAAGACCAAGAGCGGGGTCAAGAAGCGGTTCAAGATCACCGCGACTGGCAAGGTGATGCACGGCGTTGCCGGCAAGCGCCACCGGCTCATCGGCCACAATGGCAAGTATATCCGCCAGAACCGCGGCACCTCGGTCTTGTCTGACGCGGACACGCCCACGGTGAAGCTGTGGGCCCCTTACGGGCTCAGGTAGGAGACGCGGACCATGGCACGAGTGAAGCGCGGGGTGACCGCACGCGCCCGCCACAAGCGCGTTCTCGAGCAGGCGAAGGGCTATTACGGCCGTCGCAAGAACACGATCAAGGTGGCCCGCCAGGCAGTCGAGAAGGCCGGCCAATATGCCTACCGTGACCGCCGGGTGAAGAAGCGGAGCTTCCGCGGCCTGTGGATCCAGCGGATCAACGCGGCCGTGCGGGATTTCGGGCTGACCTATGCGAGCTTCATGCACGGGGTGAAGCTTTCGGGCCTCGAGCTCGACCGCAAGATGCTGGCCGACATCGCCTTTCACGAGCCCGACGTGTTCGCCGGGATCGTGGGCGAGGTGAAGGCCGCGCTGGAGACTGCGCCGGTAGCGACCCCGGCCACGGCCTGACCTCCGCGACGCCGGGGGATCAGGATGAGCGAAGATGCGGACGCGCTGCGGGCGCGGTTCCTGGCCGAGCTCGACCGGGCGGAGACCGCGGAGGCGGTTGAGGCGGTGCGGGTGGCGGCGCTCGGCAAGTCGGGCGCGGTCACTGCGCTCCTGAAGTCGCTCGGCGGGCTTGCGCCCGACGAGCGTATCCGGGTCGCGCCCGTCTTCCAGGCGCTGCGCGACGCGCTTGCCAATGCCGTGGAGCAGAAGAAGGGGGTGCTCGCGGCGGCTGCGCTCGAGGCCCGGCTTGCCGCCGAGCGGCTCGACATGTCGCTTCCGGTGCCGCCCGAGCCGTTGGGCAGCATCCACCCGATCAGCCGGGTGATGGACGAACTCGCCGAGATCTTCGCCGACCTCGGCTTCGCGGTCGCCGAGGGGCCCGAGATCGAGGACGACTGGCACAATTTCACCGCGCTCAACATCCCGCCCGAGCATCCGGCCCGGGCGATGCACGACACCTTCTACATCGGCGGCGACGGCGCCGGGCGGGTGCTCAGGACCCACACCTCTCCGGTCCAGATCCGGACCATGACCGGGGGCCGGCCGCCGATCCGCATCATCGCGCCGGGCCGGGTCTACCGGTCGGATTCGGATGCGACCCACACGCCGATGTTCCACCAGGTGGAAGGCCTTGTCATCGACCGCGACACCCACATGGGGCAGCTCAGGTGGACGCTCGAGACCTTCGTGAAGGCCTTCTTCGGGGTGGATGACGTGGTGCTGCGGCTGCGGCCGAGCTTCTTCCCCTTCACCGAGCCTTCGGTCGAGGTGGATGTGGGCTGCTCGTGGGAGGGCGGCAGGCTCCAGATCGGCGGCAGCGGCTCGTGGCTCGAGATCCTCGGCGCCGGCATGGTGCACCCGAAGGTCATTGCCAACTGCGGGCTCGACCCTGCCGCGTGGCAGGGCTTCGCCTTTGGCTGCGGGATCGACCGGCTGGCCATGCTCAAATATGGCATGACGGACCTGCGCGCCTTCTTCGACGCCGATCTCAGGTGGCTGAGGCACCATGGCTTCGGTGCGCTCGACGTGCCGACGCTTTCGGGAGGCATCGGCGCATGAAGGTGCCGATGTCGTGGCTCCGGCGCTACCTCGAGACCGCCGCGGATGCCGAGGCGATTGCTGCGGCGCTGACGAGGCTCGGGCTCGAGGTGGAGGGGATTTCGAACCCGGCCGAGGCGCTTCGGCCGTTCACCATTGCCCGGGTGCTGACGGCCGCCCCGCATCCGCAGGCCGACCGGCTGCAGGTGCTGGCGGTGGACACCGGAGCGGGCGAGGCCGTGCAGGTGGTGTGCGGTGCGCCCAATGCCCGCGCCGGACTTGTCGGCGTGTTCGCGCCGCCGGGCACGCATGTGCCGGGCAGCGATCTCACGCTGAAGGTGGCGGCCATCCGCGGGGTCGAGTCGCGCGGGATGATGTGCTCGGCGCGCGAGCTTGGGCTTGGCGAGGACCATGAGGGGATCATCGCGCTGCCGGAGGACGCGCCGGTGGGTGTGCCCTATGCCCGCTGGGCCGGGTTCGACGACCCGGTGATCGAGGTGGCGGTCACCCCCAACCGGCAGGATTGCATGGGCATCTTCGGCATTGCGCGCGACCTGGCTGCGGCCGGGCTCGGCACGCTGAGGACGCCGCAGGTGCCGGCGCTGGAGGCGCGCTTTCCCTGCCCGGTGCGAGTCGCGATTGCGGATGCCGACGGCTGCCCGGCCTTTTTCGCGCGGGCGCTCTGCGGGGTCCGCAACGGGCCGTCGCCGCGCTGGCTCAAGGACCTGCTCGAGAAGGCCGGGCTGCGGCCGGTCTCGGCGCTGGTCGATGTGACCAACTATTTCGCGATCGGCCTTGGCCGGCCGCTCCATGTCTATGACATCGCGAAGCTCGAGGGCGGGCTGGTGGCGCGCCGCGCCCGCGCCGGCGAGACGCTCCACGCGCTCAACGGCCGGACCTACACGCTTGACGAGACCATGTGCGTGATCGCCGACGAGGTGGCCGTGCACGACATCGGCGGGATCATGGGAGGCATGGCCTCGGGCGTCTCGGAGGCGACGACCGACGTGCTGGTCGAGGCGGCCTGGTTCAATCCGGCGCGGATCGGCGCGACCGGGCGCGCGCTCGGCATCACCTCGGACGCCCGCGCGCGGTTCGAGCGCGGCGTGGACCCGGCGTTCGTCGGCCCCGGGCTCGAGATGGCTGTTGCCATGATGCGCGCGCTGTGCGGCGGCGAAGTCTCGGAGGCGGTCCATGTCGGCCAGCCCCCGGCGCTCGACCGGGTGATCGCGTTCGATCCTGCGACCACCCGGCGGCTGTCAGGCCTTGACGTGCCGGCAGCCGAACAGCGCGCGCTCCTCGAGCGGCTGGGCTTTGCCGTGGGTGACGACTGGGCGGTCGGGGTGCCCTCGTGGCGGCGCGATGTCGAGGGGCCGGCCGATCTCGTCGAGGAAGTGGTGCGCCTTGTCGGGCTCGACCGGCTTGCCTCGGTGCCGCTGCCGCGCGCGGCGGGGGTTGCCCGGCCGGTGGCGACGCCGGGCCAGCTTCTCGAGCGGCGGGTGCGCCGGGCGCTTGCGGCGCGCGGGCTTGCCGAGGCGGTGACCTGGAGCTTCATCGCCGAGGCCGAGGCCGAGGCCTTTGGTGGTGGCGCGCACCGGCTGGTGAACCCGCTTTCGGCCGAGCTTGCCGTGATGCGCCCATCGCTGCTGCCGGGCCTCGCTTCGGCAGCGGCGCGCAACATGGCGCGCGGCGAGAGGAGCGTCAGGCTGTTCGAGCTCGGCCGGCGCTACCTTGCCGAGGGCGAGCGGGTGACGGCCGGGCTGCTGCTGGCGGGCGAGGCGGCGCCGCGCCACTGGAAGACCGGCAAGGCCCGCGCCTTTGACGCCTTCGACGCCAAGGCGGCTGTGCTTGCCGCGCTGGCGGCGGCTGGTGCGCCGGTCGAGCGGCTTTCGGTGCGCCAGCCGGGGCCGGCCTGGTACCACCCCGGCCGGTCGGCGGAGCTGCTGCTCGGCAAGGCGGTTCTGGGTGTCTTCGGCGAGCTGCACCCAGCCCGCTGCGGCGACCTCGGCGCGGTTGCGGCGGCCGAGGTCTTCCTCGATGTGGTGCCGGCCTCGCGCGGGAAGCGCACTGCCTTCCAGCCGAGTGCGCTCATGCCGGTGCGGCGCGACTTCGCCTTCCTGGTGCCCGCGACGCTCGCTGCGGAGACGCTGCTGCGCGCAGTGGAGGCGGCCGACCGCGTGCTCATCGCCGAGGTCGAACTGTTCGACCGGTTCACCGGCCCGGGCGTGCCCGAGGGGCAGGTCAGCCTTGCGGTCGGCGTGACCTTGCAGCCGCGGGCGAAGACGCTCGCCGAGGCCGACCTCGCGCAGGTCTCCGCGGCGATCGAGGCGGCTGCAGCGAAGGTTGGCGCCGTGCTCCGGGGCTAGGGCGTCAGCCGGGCAGGCGGCCCGACTGGAGCTGCTCCTGGGTGACGGGAATGAGGCGCATCTCGACCCGGCGGTTCCTGGCGCGGCCCTCGGGCGTGTCGTTGGAGGCGACCGGCTGGTTGAAGCTGAAGCCGCGGGTCTCGATCCGCGCCGGGCTCACGCCGAAGCCGATGAGCGTGTCGGCGACCGATCGCGCCCGGTCTTCCGAGAGCCGCTGGTTGAGCTCGGCCGAGCCGGTGTTGTCGGTGTGGCCGAACACGCCGATGATGGTGGAGGGGTAGCTGTTGAGAACGCCGGCGAGTTCCCGGAGCTCCGAGCGCAGTTCGGGGCGCACAATG
>CALLWN010000146.1 GCA_938016505.1 uncultured Sphingomonadaceae bacterium | reverse complement strand
CCTCGTCACCTTCGCCACCGAGCACAGCTGCGTCCTCGAGGCCGCGCGTGCGCTCGCCCGCCGCGACGTGCCGGTCACCATCCTTCCTGTCCTCGCCGATGGCATGCCCGATCTCGAGGCCTACGCCCGCACCCTTGCCGCAGGCGATGTCGCCCTCGTCTCGGCCATGCGGGTCAACAACGAGGTCGGCAGCATCTGGCCAATCGCCGCAATGGCGCAAATGGCAGCGCGGCACGGCGCGCGCTTTCATTGCGACGCAGCACAGGCGTTCGGCAAGCTGCCCTGTGACCTTTCCGGCGACCTTGGCGATGCCGCGCTCGTCAGCGTCTCCGCCCACAAGATCCACGGCCCCAAGGGGATCGGCGCGCTGGTGGTGGCTCCCGATGTCGAACTCGAGCCGCTGCTCCACGGCGGCGGGCAGGAACGGTTCCGCTCGGGTACCCAGAGCCCGGCGCTTGCCGCAGGGTTCGGCGCCGCAGCTCGGCTCGCCCGCTCCGGAATGGCCGCCCATGCCGCCCACGCCCGGTCCCTGATGGCAATCGCGCTCGAGACCCTCGAAGGCGCCGGCGTCCGGTTCATCGTCAACGGGCCCGATCCGCGCGGCCCCGACCGCATCCCGACCAACCTCAGCGTCACCTTCCCCGGCGTTGCCGCAACCCGCCTGATCTCAAGGCTTCCCGACATCCTGATGGCTTCGGGCTCCGCCTGTTCCTCGGGTGCAGGCCGGCCAAGCCACGTGCTCGCCGCGCTCGGCCTCTCCCGCACGCGCGTCCTCGAAACGGTCCGGCTGGGCTGGACCCGGCTCAGCTCTCCGGACGCGATCGCGCAGGCCTTTTCCGCAGTTGCGAAGGCGGCAAAGGACGTGCAGAAACTCCAGCGATGATCGAGGTGCGGTTTCTGGGACCCGACGGGCGCAAGCTGGCCGAGGCGGAAGCGCCGCCAGGCACGCGCCTGCTCGAGCTCGCCCAGCAGCTGGGCCTTCCCCTCGAAGGCACCTGCGAAGGTGCCATGGCCTGCTCGACCTGCCATGTCATCGTGTCCGCCGCCGACTTCCCGAGGCTCGGTCCGCTGTCCGTTCACGAGGAGGACATGCTCGATTTCACGCCCCACGTGACAGCAACATCCCGGCTGTCGTGCCAGGTCGTGCTCGACGCTGCCATCGGCACGCTCGAGGTGCGGCTTCCCCCCGGCCACGCCGACATGCGCGGCCTCTAGCCTGCTGCGCCCGTCCCGGCCGCGCCCGGCAGATCGGCGGGCGTGTCGATGTCGCGGTGGATCCCCGGGTCGTCGACGGGCACGTCGCTGACCGGAAGCCGGCCCAGGATGGCGCCGGCCCCCCGGTCTCCCTCGAGCGCAAGGAGCGCGGGAAACAGCGCGCGGGCAAAGCCGACCGGGTTGCCCGGCGTTCGCCCATGAACCGGCCTGACCGCCACCGCGCCCGATCTCAGGGCCTCGGTCAGCGTTCGATAGGTGGCCGGCCTGACCCACGGCATGTCGCCGAGCACGACAAGGGCACCATCCCATGCCCTCGGCGCTGCCGCGACCCCGGCCCTGAGCGAGTGGGCAAGGCCAAGCGCATGGTCGGGTGCCTCGACCGAGGGCAGGGCACCCACAACGGCCCGGAGCACATCCGCATGGCCACCCAGCACGACCAGCGCCGGAAGCCCGCCCGAGGCCACGGCGGCAAGCGTCGCACCCAGCACCGTTTCCGACCCGAACGGCAGGGCAAGCTTCGCTGCCCCCATCCGCCGCGCCTGGCCCGCCGCCAGCACGATCGCGCCGATGGTCACCTGCTCAGCCGTTCCAGCCCCATGGCACCGGCCGGCCGGACTCCTCGAGCAACCCGCCAACGCCCATGCTGCCGACCAGCTCGGAGGTCACCCCGAGACCCGCGGCAAGCCGCTCGAGCACCAGGTCGAGGCCGTTGCGCTTGGGGCTTCGCGCACAGCCGGGAAGCCCGATCACCGGAACCGCGCCAAGCCACCCGAACACCAGCAGGTTGCCGGGATCGACCGGCATGCCCACCCGCTCGACCCTCCCGCCGGCGGCCTCGATCGCTGCCGGAATGACGTCGCGGCGGTCTGCAGTCGCAGTCGCGCCGGCAACCAGAACGAGATCGGCCCGCGCTGCCGCGAGCGCGTCAGCCAGTGGCGCAACCGCGTGGCGAACGGGGTCGAGGGTCTCGAGCGCAATGCCAAGCCGTTCGAGCCGCTCCCGCGTCACTGCTGCCGTCTTGGTGGCAAGCTTCACGCCCTCTGCGCCTTCTCCGGCGCGCACGGTCGTCAGGAGCGCTGCGTGAAGACCGCTGCGCCATGCCCTGACCTCGAGCCGGGGCGCAGCACGGATCGCTGCGCCGAGTGCTGCAGGGTCAACGGCATAGGGGATGATCTTGACAGTCGCGACAAGGTCTCCGGCGGTCACGGGCGCGAACGGCGCGCGGGTCGCGATCCCGATCGCCTCGGTCGCAAGGTTGGAGGCCTGGAGTTGCGCCGCGGCGAACATCAGCAGCCCGTCGCGACTCGCCCGCAGGTTGACGCGGCCATGGACCGGAGGCTCGGCGGCAACCCCGTCTCCGGCGAGCGCCTCGCCCAGCGCGGCGGCGGCATCCGCCTCGGGGACATCTCCGGGGTCGGCCCGTGCCACCCACAGGTGCGTCACGCCTTCCGCGCGCGCGCCCTCCACCAGCGCCGTGTCGACCAGCCGCCCCTTCGGAACCCTGCGGCCGCCCAGCAGGATCGCATGGGCGAGCACGCCACCCAGCGCCTCCTCGAGCGGAACCTCGCCGAACTGCATGGCTCAGTTGCGGCTGCGGAAGGTCTGCACCATCTCGGCGGCGATCGAGAGCGCGATCTCGGCCGGGTTGGCAGCGCCGATGGCAAGTCCCGCTGGCCCATGGATGCGGGCCAGCGCATCCTGGTCGAAGCCGCGGGCGGCAAGCCGCTCGAGCCGGGCGGCATGGGTTTTCCTCGAGCCGAGGGCCGCGATGTAGAAGGCTTCGCTGCGCAGCCCTGCCTCGAGCGCGGGGTCATCGAGCTTGGGGTCGTGGGTCAGCGTGACCACGGCCGAGGCTCTATCCGGCCTCCACTCGGCCAGCGCCTCGTCGGGCCAGCGGGCATCGACGGCCACTCCGGCGAAGCGCGGCCCGGCAGCGAAGGCGCCGCGCGGATCGACCACTG
>CALLWN010000145.1 GCA_938016505.1 uncultured Sphingomonadaceae bacterium | reverse complement strand
GGACCGCGCGAGTAAAGGCGACCGCGGCGCGCTCGCCATAGGCACCATGGGGGACGAGGGCCGCAAAGCGGGTGACGCCGCGCGACCGGATGTGGGCGACCACCCGTTCGACCGACTGCGCCGGCTGGAAGCCGAGCACATGGACGTTGCCGCCGGCCAGAGCAGCATCGTTCGAGAAGGTGAGAACCGGCACCGACCGGGCGGCGGCCGGCCCGGCGACGGCGGGGACATCGGCGGCGAGCAGCGGCCCGAGGATGAGCGTGGCGCCTTCGGCAAGTGCCCGGCTCGCTGCCGCGCCGGGCCCGCCTGGCGCTGCGGTGTCGTAGCTCGTCAGCCGCACGAGCGAGCTGCCCGAATCGGCAAGGGCAAGGTTGGCGGCATTGGCAAGCGACTGGCCGACGCCGGCGTTGGCGCCGGTCAGCGGCACCAGGATCGCGACCTGGTGGCGACGCTCGGGCATGGGCGTGACGACAGCCGGCGCCTCCTGCGGCGAAGGCGGCGGCGCCGGGGCCGGCGGCGGCGTGCGCTGCGCGCAGGCGGCAAGCACGGCGAGCGCCGCCACGCACGCCATCCGCAGGCCGCCCGCCAGGGTCGAGGCCGCCAGTCGACCGGTGGCAACGCGCGCTCCGACCGCTTGCGCCAGAGTCGCCGTCGCCTCCATAACCACCTCCCGTGACTGCCGAAGCTGCCCGCAATTCGCGCGACCCTGCCGGAGGCCTCGCCCCGGGGCTCTATATCGTCGCATCCCCGATCGGCAACCTCGGTGACCTCTCGCCCCGCGCCGCTGCAATCCTGCGCGCCGCCGACCTCATCGCCTGCGAGGATACGCGGGTGACTGCAACCCTGCTCCGGGCGGCCGGAAGCAACCGGCCGATGCTGCGGTTCGACGACCACCGGTCGCGCGCGCTGGTGCCCGAACTCGTCCAGCGCATGGCCTCGCAGGCGGTGGCGCTGGTGTCTGATGCGGGCACCCCGCTCGTGTCGGACCCCGGCCATGACCTGGTGCGCGCGGCACGCGCGGCCGGCATTCCGGTCACGACGGCGCCCGGGCCATGCGCTGCCATCGCCGCGCTCAGCATCGCGGGACTGCCAAGCGACCGCTTCTTCTTCGCGGGGTTCCTGCCGTCCCGCGCAGCTGCCCGCGATGCCGCGATCGCAGCGCTCGTCGCCGTGCCCGGCACGCTCATCTTTCACGAGACCGCGCCGCGGCTGGCTGCGACGCTCGCCGCACTCGCACTCCACCTTGGCGACCGGCCCGCCGCGATCGCCCGCGAGCTCACCAAGCGCCACGAGGAAGTGGTGACCGGACGGCTTTCGGAGCTGGCCGCGCGCTATGCCGGCGCGCCGCCGCGCGGCGAGATCGTGCTGCTGGTCGGGCCCGGCGAAGCGGGGCCCTCGACCGACGACGAGATCGACGCGGCACTGCGCCGCGCGCTCGGCTCCATGCCACCCGGCCGGGCCGCGGCAAGCGTGGCCGCCGCCTTCGGCCGGCCCAGGGGGCCGCTCTATGCCCGGGCGCTCGCGCTCGCCACCGAAGCGGAAGGACTGCCACCCGATGGCAAGGCCGCGTGACCGCGCAGGGGCCGAACGGCGTGGCCGCTGGGCCGAGGCTGCCGCTGCGCTCTACCTCCAGTTCAAGGGCTACCAGATCCGCGGTCGGCGGATCCGCAGGCCGCCGATCGAGATCGACCTGCTCGCGCTCAAGGGCGACACGCTCGTCGTCGTCGAGGTGAAGTATCGGCAGAGCCTCGACGAGGCCGTATTCGCGCTGAAGCCCGAGTCGGTGCGCCGGCTCGAGCGGCTGGCGGGCCAGCTGGCGATCGAGTTCGGCTGGCGCAAATGGCCCCGACCGGTCGCAACAAACGTCCGCATCGACCTCATCGCACTGGCGCCCTGGGCCTGGCCGCGCCATATTCGCGGCATTCGCTCATGACCCATCTCCCCGCCCCGGATTCGCTCGCAGCCATCGGCCTTCTCGATGAGGCAGACATCGTGCTTGACGATGCAGCCCTCGTGGTCGCGGGTGCCGACCGGCAGCGCCCCGACCTCGGCCGGGCGCGCGCGCTTCTCGCCGGTCTGGCCCAGCGGCTGGGCGCAAACGCCGCGAGTGCAGCCGGGACTGCCGCCCGCGCGGAAGCGCTGGTGGGCCTGCTGGCGCATGACGAGGGCTTCTCCGGTGACAGCCAAAGCTATGACTCTCCCGAGAACGCCGATTTCCTCGCACTCCTGAAGCGGCGGCGGGGGCTGCCGGTCACGCTGGCCATCCTCTATGTCGGGCTGGCCCGGCGGCTGGGCTGGAAGGCCGTGCCGATCGGGCTTCCGGGCCATGTGATCGTCCGCATCGGGGGCACCGCCGACTCGGTCCTGATCGACCCCTTCTCGGGCGGCCGAACGCTCGGCGCTGCCGGGGTCGAGATGCTGGTCGCGCGCGCGCTCGGCCGCCATGCGCGACCGGAGGCACGGCATCTCGAGCCAATGGGCAATCGCGACACTCTGGTCAGGCTGCTCTCGAACCAGGCCGTGCGCGCGCGCAAGGCAGGTGATCTCGCCCGGGCGCGGACGCTTGCCGAACGGCTCACCCTCATTGCGCCGGCATCGGCCGAGCTGTGGTGGGAGCGGGCGCGGCTCGAGCAGCTCGCCGGCGACAAGGCCGCCGCCCGGCGCTCGCTGTCGAGCATGCGCGAGACGACGCGCGAACCGGCCGTGCTGAAGCGGATAAGGGCTGCCGAGGACGCGCTGACGCGCTAGGCAGGCGCGCACCCCGGCGCTAGGGACAGGCATATGCCAGCACCCCTGCGGATCGCCGTCCAGATGGACGCCATCGAGACGATCAATGTCGCTGGCGATTCGAGCTTCGCCCTCATGCTCGAGGCCCAGCGCCGCGGCCATGCCGTCGCCCATTATCTCGCCCCGGCGCTCGACTGGGTCGAAGGCCGGGTCGAGGCGGTGGTGCGCGACCTCGAGCTGATGCGGCCCGCGCACCCGGGCGCGCCGCATTTCCGCTGGACCGGAGCGCCGCGCCGGGTGGTGCTCGCCGAGGCCTTCGACGTGGTGCTGATGCGGCAGGACCCGCCGTTCGACATGGCCTATGTGACTGCGACCCACCTTCTCGAACGCGCCAAGGCCGAAGGCCTCCTGGTGGTGAACGACCCAGCCTCGGTCAGGAACGCGCCGGAAAAGCTCTTCGTCCTCGCGTTCGCCGACCTGATGCCGCCCACGCTCGTCACCCGCTCGCTCGAGGCGGCGCAGGCCTTCCGCGCCCGCCATGGCGAGGTGGTGGTGAAGCCGCTCTACGGCAATGCGGGCACGGCCGTGTTCCACGTGGCCAAGGGCGATGCCAATCTCCCCGCGCTCGTCGAGATGTTCAGCCATGTCTGGCGCGAGCCGTTCATGGTGCAGGCCTTCCTCCCCGAGGTGCGGCTCGGCGACAAGCGGATCATCCTCGTCGATGGCGAGCCGGCGGGCGCGATCAACCGGCTGCCGCGCGACGGCGAGATCCGCTCCAACCTCGCCGCCGGCGGGTCAGCCCATGCGACCGCGCTGTCGGCACGCGAGCAGGAGATCTGCGACCGGATCGGCCCGCATCTCAGGGCCATGGATCTCGTCTTCGTCGGGATCGACGTGATTGCGGGCATGCTGACCGAGATCAACGTGACCTCGCCCACCGGGATCGTCGCAATCGACGGCTTCAACGGCACCAACACGCCGGCGCGGATCTGGGAAGCGATCGAACGGCGGGTGGCGGCGCGATGAAGGTGAGGAACCCGAGGACCGGCGCGTTTGACCATGAGATTGCACCGCTCGACGGCGCAGCGCTCGCCGGCCTTGCCGCCGACCTTCGCGCCCGCCAGCCGGCGTGGGAGGCGCTTGGGCCCGAAGGCCGCGCCGCGCGGCTCCTGGCGCTTGCTGACTCAATCGAGGCCCACCGCCCGGCGCTCCAGGTCGCGCTCGAGGCGGACACCGGCCGCCGCGCCGTCTCGGCGCGCGAGATCGACACCGTCGTGGCGAGCCTGCGCCGCTGGGCGGCGCGCGCGCCGGCCATCATCGCTGCAGCAGAGGTGCGCGACCAGCCTGGTGCGTTCCCGGGCGTGACCCACAGCGTCAGCCTCTCGGCCGTGCCGCTCGCAGGTGTCATCAGCCCGTGGAACTTCCCGCTGCTGCTCGCGATGGCCGACACGGTCCCGGCGCTCGCCGCCGGTGCGGCAGTCATCGTCAAGCCCTCGGAAGTCACGCCGCGCTTCATCGCCCCGCTGATGGCGGCGGTCGCTGACGTCGCCGACGTGCCGCTCGCGCTCGTCGAGGGCGATGGCACAACCGGGGCCGCGCTGGTGCCGCTGGTCGACTTTCTCGCCTTCACCGGCTCGGTCGCCACGGGGCGCAAGGTGGCGGAAGCTGCCGCGCGCGCCTTCGTGCCGGCGAGCCTCGAGCTCGGCGGCAAGGACCCGCTCGTCGTGCTCGCCTCGGCCGATCCGGAGCGCGCGGCGGACATCGCGCTGTCCGCCTCCTGCCGGGCGACCGGGCAGGCCTGCCAGTCGATCGAGCGGATCCTGGTTGCCCAGCCGCTCCACCACGCCTTTGTCGCAGCCCTCGTCGCAGCTGCCGAGAGGGTGACACTCAACTGGCCCGACATCGCCAGGGGCGATCTCGGCCCCTTCATCTTCGCCCGCCAGGCGGAGATTGTGGAAAGCCACATCGCCGAGGCCGTGGCGAAGGGCGCGCGGGTGCTGACGGGCGGCGCCATCGAGACCCATGGCGGCGGGCTGTGGATGCGGCCGACGGTGCTCGTCGACGTGACGCCGGACATGGCGGTCTGGCGCGAGGAGACCTTCGGGCCGGTGATGCCGGTCATGGCCTTTGCCGATGTCGAGGAGGCAGTCGCGCTCGCCAACGCCGGGGACTATGGGCTCTCGGCCGCAGTGGTGGCCGGAACGCTCGACGAGGCTGAAGCCGTGGGCCGCAGGCTCGCGGCGGGCGCCGTCTCGCTGAATGACGGCGCGCTCACCTCGATTCTCTCCGATGCTGCCAAGACCAGCTTCGGCCTGTCCGGGCTCGGCCCATCGCGCGCGGGCGACGAGGGGCTGTTGCGCTTCCTGCGCCGGCGCGTGCTCTATGCCCAGCACGGCCAGCCGCTGCCGCTCGCCGCCTTCAGCGAGGCGGGCTGAACACCCGCTGCAGCACGGCGTCGTAGATCTCCGCCAGAAGGTCGATGTCGGCGAGCGCGGCCTGCTCGTCCACCTGGTGCATCGTGCTGCCCGGCAGCCCGAACTCGACCACGGGGCACAACCGGCGGATGAAGCGCGCATCCGATGTGCCACCCGAGGTCGACAGCGCAGGCCGAACGCCAGTGACGGCCTCGATCGCCTGCTGGACCAGGGTCGAAAGCGGGCCGGGCGACGTCAGGAAGGCCTCGCCCGAGATGCGGATCTTCACTTCGGCAGCCGGGGCATGGCTTGCCACCACCTGCTCGATCCAGCCGGCGAGGTCGGCGCCGCGGTGGCAGTCGTTGAAGCGGATGTTGAGCCGGGCCGAGGCCCTGGCGGGAATGACGTTGGTCGCCGGGTTGCCGACCTCGAGATCGACCACCTCGAGGTTGGAGGGCGAGAACCATTCCGTGCCGGAGTCGAGCCGGCGGGCCTGGAGCTCGGCAAGGATGCGGATGAGGCGGCGCACCGGGTTGTCGGCGCGGTCGGGGTAGGCGACATGGCCCTGGGCGCCGAGCACGGTGATCCACGCGTTCAGGCTGCCGCGCCGGCCGATCTTGACGCAATCGCCCAGCGCCCGCACCGAGGTTGGCTCGCCGACGAGGCACATGTCGGGCACATGGCCGTGCGCCTCCATCCAGTCGAGCAGCCGGTCGGTGCCGAAGGTCGCAGGGCCTTCCTCATCGCCAGTGACGATGAAGGAGAGCGATCCGCCCCCCCCACGCGCCACGTGGCGGCGCGCCGCCTCGACCATGGCGGCGAGCGCGCCCTTCATGTCGGCCGCGCCCCGCCCGACGAGAAAGCCGTCTGCGACATGGCCGGCGAACGGATCGACCGACCAGCGCGCCCGGTCGCCCGCGGGCACGACATCGGTGTGGCCCGCAAAGGCGAAGTGCGGGGCGCCCTCGCCAAGGCGGGCGAACAGATTCTCGACCGGCCCGTCCGGCGGCCCGCCGAAGGTCAGCCTAAAGGTCCGGAAGCCAAGCGCCTTCAGCGCTTCCTCAAGGAGCGGGATTGCGCCAGCATCTGCCGGGGTCACGCTCGGGCAGCGCACCAGCGCGCGGGCGAGGTCGATCGCAGTCATCCCGTCTGCCCTAGCCGATGGCGATGCGGCCGCAAGGCGGGCCGAGGTCGCGGTCAGAATTCGAAGCGGGCCAGCACATGGCCCTCGGTCGCGGCGGCAGCCACCCACTCGGCCATGAAGGGGTGGGCCATCAGGCGCTGGCGGAGCCCCTCGGCGGCGGGGGAAAGCGCGACGGCATAGGTTGTGAAGCGGCTGGCGACCGGCGTGAACATGATGTCGGCAGCGCCCCAGTCGGGCCCGGCAAGCCACGGCCCGCCGAAGCGGGCCAGCCCTTCCTCGAAGAGCGCCTCGACCCGGCGGACATCGCCTGCAGCGTCGGGCGAGAGGACGAAACCGGGATGGTGGGCGCGCGTGTTCATCGGGCAGAAGCCGCGCAGCGCCTGGAAGCC
>CALLWN010000144.1 GCA_938016505.1 uncultured Sphingomonadaceae bacterium | reverse complement strand
GCGGGCATTGCCGCCAGGTGCCGCACCCCCGGCCATGCTGATCACCCGGCGCACCGTCATGCCCTCCATCACGGGATAGCCACCCGGACGCATCACCCCGCCCATCACATAGACGATCTCGGGTTCGGGCACGACGATGGTGAGACCTGGCTCCATCGGGATGTCGGCGGCGGCATCACCGCGGATGAGGGCATCGATGCTGACGGCCTGCTCCTCCGTGGAGCCGGGGCGGCGGACGAGGATCTCCCGCGACCCGTCGCCACGGACCCATCCGGCCTTCAGAAGGATGTCGAGCAGCGTGTAGGGCTGATCGAGCGGAATGATGCCCGGCCGCTGGACCTGGCCAACCACCCGGACGGTGCGGGACTGGTAGTCGCCGATTTCGACGTTGACGATGGGGTCCTTGAGGAGTTTGGCGTCGGTGAGGCGGCGGCTGATCTCGGCGGCAAGCGTCACCACGGTGCGGCCGGCGGCCTGGACCTGGCCGACGAGCGGCATCGAGATGGTGCCGTCAGGCTTGATCCGGGTCGTGACGTTGAACGAGTCCTGACCGAAGACCGTGACCGCGACGACGTCGCCCGGCCCGAGCACATAGCCCTGGTAGCTTGGCGCGCCGCGCCCTGCCGTCGCTGGCGGGGTCTGGGCGTGGGCGACGGGTGCTGCCGGCGCCACGAGGAGAAGCAGCGCAAGGGCCAACCGCGACGCGCGGCCGGCGCCGCGGTGCATCCGGGGTCCCACCTCGCGTTGCTGGAACCTTCGAGCAGGATCGCCGAGAGGATGGACGGTATCAGGCATGTTCCACTCCAGGCTGACAGAGGGGCTGGTTCGCCGCAGGAGCGGCGGCAAGGGCGATTGTCGTGGACCAGGGACCGCCGGTCCGGACCCGGCCGGGCCAACCGGCCGGCGATCAGAATGGCCATGCCGTCTCATCGGAAGGCGAACCGGAGCGTTCCGGCAACCTGGTCCGAGTTGGTCTTGAGCGCGAAGGCACCGATCTCGCGGACTTCATGGCCATAGTCGATGCTCATGATGAGCCTCCGGCGGAGGGTGACGTCGGTCCCGAAAGAGTAGCGCCGGGTGTCGAAGCCGACGTTGACCGGGTTGACGATCGAGCCGACGCTGGCCCCGCGGCGATCAAGGTTGGCGATGTCGAGTCCGGCCGACAGGGCCACCCGTGGCCGAAGCCGGTAGGACCCGGCCACGTTCACTGCACTTTCGACAAGAAGGTTGGTGAGCGCGTCGCGCCCGAGCGAAACGCCGCGGCTGCCGGCGACCGAGGCACCCCACCTGCGATCGGAATAGTTGAGCCCGAAACTGCCAGTCCAGCCCGCGAAGTCATCGATGGCCGGGTTGTTCGAGCTGGTCCTGGTGTATCCGAGGGTACCGTTGGCAGAGAGCCGGCGTGCCACGCGATAGGTGGCAAAGCCGGACACGCCCACGCTCTCGATGCGGTTGAACGGTCCGGGCGACGGCGCCTCCGCGGGGGGGAAGGGATCGGTGATGAGCGGCTGGTTGGTGAAGCGGGCGCTCTGGTAGTTGAACTGGACGCCGGCTTGGCCGCGCGCCGAGAAGGCGTAGCCGAGCGACGGCGTGATCCCCCAATATCTGGAATTGGCACGGAAACCGAGGATCTGCCTCGGATTCTGGAAACGGCTCCTGCCGACATAGGCAGAGACGCCGGGAATCAGCCGGCTCGGCAAGTTGCAGGTGGCGCTCGTGAACAGGTCGGTCGCCCTCCGCGTCGCGTTGGTGCGGAAGAGCTGGTCGGTGGAGCCGAGATCCCGGGTGGACCAGCTGCCGGAAACGCGGCCGCTGCACGAAGCGCCCAAACGCCAGTCCCAGCCACCGTTGAGCGCGACCCGGTCTGCATCGAGCGCCGGGTTCCGGAGGCGGAACGTCCGACCGGCCGAGCTGTTCAGGAAGAAGAGCTGGCGGTTGACCTGGCGGCCGAGGCCGACGCTGGCAGTCGGCGTGACGATGATGTCGCTTCTGGAAGTCAGCGTGCTTCCCGGCGGAAGGTCGCCCGGAAGCAGGAGAAAATTGTCGTCGTAGCGGGCCTCGATGGATGCGGTCAGGCTGAAGCCCGCTGCTGCCACCACGCTGGCGCCGATGGCGGGCAGGGCGTCGGCGCCGAACACGCGCTGGGGGTCGACCACGACGAAGCCGGCGTCGGCCGCACCGGGGATGGCGGTGGTGGCCCGCGCCCCCGGCCGCGCGTCGACCGGGGCCGGGCCGGACGGGGCGGGCGGCGGGGCCGGCGCGGCGCCGGGCTCGAACGGCGTGGTGCGCACGCCTGGGGGCGCCATGCCCTCGGGGATGGGAACCGGCTCGAAGGTGCGGACTGGAGCGATTGGCTCGGGGCCTGCGGGCCGCGCCTCGCCGGGCGGGAGCGTGCCGGTGACGGGTTCGCCGCTGGAGGGCTCTTCGGCCGCCGGCTCGCCGGAAGGCGGCTTCGAACCGGGGGTCGCCTGACCCCCTGCTGCCGGTGCGGCCGCGGGTGTCTGCGCCGATGCGTCCGTTGCCGCGAACGCGAGACCAACCGCAAGTGCGGCGAGCCCTGCGGAGCGCAGCTGCGCTGCCCCTGGCGCCTGCAGGAAGCGAGGCCGGTGCCGCGGAAGGTCGCTGGCGGTCACGGTGTCACCTCCTTGTCCCCAAATCTGTCCCTCGCGTGGGCGCCTTAGCCGCAGTTTCGCGCGGCAGGCAATGCATTCGCGACCATTGTTAACGTTTTTGGCGCTGGACCGTGACATGGCAACGTGACAGGCCCAGGCGCAGTGACGGCCCCCGGCGCATCGCGGTGTGAGGGGTGGCGCAGGCACGGCGCCGGTGCGGCTTTGTATCCTCGACGGAAAGCCGCTAGGGGGCGATGGCGTAGGGTGGAGTATGGACGTGGGCGTGTCGCGGGACCGGCAGGACGGAGACGGGCCACGGGGGCAGGAGCTGTCTGGCGGCGCCGACCGCACCGAGGGTGAAGGGCTTGGCGGGCTGGCCCGGCGGTCGCTGCGCCGGCTCGCCGGCGGCGAGGCCGAGCCGGCTGCGACGGTCAGCCGGTTGCCGCGCTTCGCAGTGGCGGCGACCGAGGAGCTGGCCGACGTGCGGCCGGTGGCCGGGCGGGTGCATCCCGAGCGGGCCCGGCTCGCGCTGGCCGACGCGCTCGCGGCCTCGCAGCCGGTCACCAGCCGCGAGCGCTTCGCCGGCCGGAGCGATGTCCTGGCCGAACTCATCGCCGCGATCGAGCAGCAGCGCGCCCATGTGGTGCTCTACGGCGAGCGCGGGATTGGCAAGACCAGCCTCGTCCATGTCTTCGCCGAGACGGCGCGCGACGCCCGCTACCTCGTGCTGTACGGCTCGTGCGGGGTCGAGGCCGCGTTCGACGACATGTTCCGCACCTTCGCGGCGCAGATCCCGCTGCTCTACCATGCCGACGTCTCGCCGGTCGCCGACGAGGGCGAGCATGGGCGGAGCTTCGCCGACCTGATCGATGGCAGCGCGCTCGACCCGCGCAAGCTCGCCGAGCTGTTCGCGCGGATCGTCGGCACCCGGGTCATTCTCATCCTCGACGAATATGACCGGGTGCGCGACCCGGCGTTCCGCCGCGATGTCGCCGAGCTCATCAAGAATCTGTCCGACCGGGCGGCGCGGGTCCAGCTCGTGCTGACGGGCGTGGCCTCGAACCTCGACGAGCTTGTCGGCTTCACGCCCTCGATCAGGCGCAACATCGTCGGCCTCGGTGTCGGGCCGATGACCGCCGACGACATGGCCTATATCCTCGAGCGGGCCGAGGCTGCGACCGGGCTCATGTTTGCGCCCGAGGCGCGGGCGCTCGTGATCAGGATGGCAGCCGGGTCGCCTTATCTGGTGCGCCTCATCGGCTCGCGGGCGGCGCTGCGCGCGCTCGACGACAGGCGCGCCGAGGTGCAGGCGGGCGATGTGATTGCCGGGACCGAGGCCGTGCTCGGCGAGTGGAGCGCCGGGCTGCCCGGCCGGGTCCAGCGGACGCTGGCACGGGCGGATGTGCGGGCCGACATGCCGATCCTCGTGGCGGCGGCGAAGGCCTCGGGAACGCCGGAGGGCTGGTTCGCGCCCGAGGATCTTGCCCCGCTGGTGCGGGGGATGGACCCGGCTGCCATTGCCGACCGGCTCGACGCCCTGGCAGACTCCGCCGACCTTTTCGACCGCCAGGGCGAGGATGGCGAGGAGGGGCGCGAGCGGCGCTACCGGTTCCGCACCCAGGGGGTGGCGCAGCTGCTCACGCTTTCGGCGGCGCTGGCGCGGGGCGGGGCCTGATGGCCGGGACCATGGTGCAGCCGGTGTCGGAGCGCGGCGGGCCGGACTCGGGGGCGCCGGCAGCGCCGCACGAGGCGGGGTGCGACGGGTTTGGCGCGGCCGGGGCCGACCGCAGCGCGCCAC
The DNA here is from genome assembly GCA_938016505.1 of uncultured Sphingomonadaceae bacterium. GTDB lineage: Bacteria > Pseudomonadota > Alphaproteobacteria > Sphingomonadales > Sphingomonadaceae > Thermaurantiacus. The sequence continues at coordinate 1,547 of CALLWN010000144.1, read as the reverse complement.
CGGTTGCAAGCGTGATCGTGCCGCACTTCAACACGCCCGACCTTCTCGACCGGCTGCTCCAGTCGCTGGCCGCGCAGGAACTGGCCGAGGGCTGGTTCGAGGTGATCGTGGTGGACAATGGCTCGACGACGCCGCTGGACACGGTGCGGGCCCGCTGGCCCGGGGTGCGGTTTCTCGACTGCCCGACACGGGGGCCCGGCCCGGCGCGGAACGTGGGCGTGGCAGCGGCGCGGGCGCCGCGGCTGGCCTTCATCGACGCCGACATGCGCGCCGCGCCCGGCTGGCTTGCCGCCGGGATCAGGGCGCTCGACCGGTCGCGGTCCGGCCATGTCGGCGGCGATGTCAGGATCGACCTTGCCGACCCGGGCCGGATGACCGGGGTCGAGGCGTTCGAATCGGTCTTTGGCTACCGGATGGACCTCTACATCGCGCGCGAGGGCTTCACCGGGACCGGCAACCTCTTCATCACGCCCGAGACCTTTGCCGCAGCCGGGCCGTTCGGCGGGATCGGGACCCAGGAGGACAAGGATTTCGGCCAGCGGGCGACCCGGCTGGGCCGGCCGCCTGTCTATGCGCCGGAGGCGGTGGCCTTCCACCCGCCGCGCCCCGACTTCGCCGACATGCGGGCGCGCTGGCAGCGGCTTTCGCTGCAGGCGCTCAACAGCCACCTGCGCGATGGCGGAAGCCTGCTGGCGTGGCGGTTGCGGGCGCTTGTCGTCATGGCATCGGGCATTGGCCATGCGCCCCGCTTGCTGCTATCGGCGCGCGCGCAGGGACTTGGCGCGCGCTTGCGCGGGCTTGGCGTTCTGCTGCGGATCAGGCTGGTGCGGGGTCTCGACATGCTGCGCCAGGCCGGATCGGCAACGAGCCGTGTCGCGGACGCCGAGAAGTGGAACGCATGACCATGAACAAGCCGATGCGATCCGTTGAGCTGGAGGAGGGTGCGCCGCCGGTGGCGGCCGCCCAGGCGACCGTCAGGCTCGCGGTCGTGATGGTGAACTGGAACGGCTGGCGGGACACGATCGAGTGCCTCGAATCGCTGCTGCGGTCGACGGTCAGGCCGCGGATCATCGTGGTCGACAATGGCTCGGACAATGGCTCGGTGGAGCGGATCCTGGCCTGGGCGTCTGGCGCTGAGCCCTATGAGCCTCCCGCCGGGGCGCTGCGGCGGCTGTCGAGCCCGCCGGTTGCCAAGCCGGTCTCGGTCGAGCTGCTCGACGTGGCGACCGCAGCCGCCCGCGCCCCCGGCACGGCGGACGTGACCCTCATCACCAGCCCGGAGAATCTCGGCTTCGCTGCCGGCAACAACATCGGGCTGCGGCACGCCCTCCTCGACCCGCGCACCGGCTATTTCTGGTGCCTCAACAACGACACGGTGGTGGAGCCGGGCGCGGTCTCGGCGCTGATCGCGCGGATGGACGCGACCCACAAGGTGGGCATGTGCGGGACCCAGGTGCGCTACTATCAGCGCCCGGGCCACTGGCAGTGCCGCAACGGCAGCCGGTTCAACCTGCTGACCGGGATGAGCCGGGGGATCGGCCGGGACG
>CALLWN010000143.1 GCA_938016505.1 uncultured Sphingomonadaceae bacterium | reverse complement strand
GGCAGGAAATTGCCAAACCAAGTCACGCCCTGGGTGCGGCGGACGAGCGTGCCACCGGCGCTGTCGATGGTGGCCGTGCCGCCGCCGTCGGTCGAGACGGTGGCGGGAAGCGAAGCTGGGCCAGCAAGGTCATCGCCGATCTGGGCCCAGTCGATGAAGTCGGTGGCGCCGAGCGCGCCGGGCGTGGTGACCGCCGAGACCGCGAGCGCGGGGGCGGAGAGGGTGAAGGCCGCAACCGCGGCGAGCATCAGGGTGCGCATGGCTGTTCTTGTTCCTCCAGTCCTCACATGGCCGAGCCCAGCCCCGGCCTGTCACAAGTTATGCAAGAATCATGCCAATCCGCATGATGATGGCAACCCTATGGAATCGCTTGATCGGGTTCCATCGTTCCGACCGCGGTGTGTAAAATCTTTTGACAAGAAGCCGGGCAGGAATGGTTAACGCGGTCATGTCCCTGGCCCGGGCGCCCGGCGGATGGAACGCCGACCTGCGTTGAAGCCGGGGCAGGGCGAGCGGGACGGGCACGCGACATGACGGGAACGGGCAGTCACCCCCCGGCCGGCAGGCCGGGGGGTGACGCATGCGCTGCGTTAGTGGAAGCGGATTCAGGCGGCGACGGTTGCCGCAGTGCGGCGACGCGCGGCGGCGCCGACGAGGCCGAAGCCGGTGATGAGCATCGCCCAGGTGGCCGGCTCGGGGACGATGCCGGCATTGTCGCGCAGCACGACCTGGCCGCGGATGAAGGCCTCGTTGGTTTCCCGCTCGATGGTCCAGAACTGGCTCGCGGGCACGCCGCCGATGAGGAAGCCGCGGACATCGAGCGCATAGTCGACCGTGCCGATCGAGAAGAAGCCCGAGGCCTGGTTGAAGTTGACCGAAACCCGGTCGGCGCAGCCGTTGACATTGACGCCGACGCCGTTGGCCCCGCCGTCTGCGCAAGGGTTGGCACCGTTCGGGGTTTCGAAATGGTCGAAGGCGTAGATGAAGTCGACCGTGCCGAAGGGGTTGCCGTCGACGAGGACGTCGGTGGTGAACTTGAGCTTCACCGCCGAAATGGCGGTGCCGGACCCGATCGGGAAGTTGAAGTGGGTGAACTTGCCGATGCTGGTGACGGCGCTGGTGTCGGTCACGGGGTCGACGACGAGGGTCGGGATTCCGATCGCCTCGAAGCGGTAGCCCGACTGGGAGTCGCCGGTGCCCCAGCGGACTTCCGCTGCGGCAGTGCCATTGCCGGTGAAGTTGATGTTGACGCCGTCGACGGTGTCGAACCAGGTGGCCTTGATGTTGGTGAAGTCGATGGTGGTGGCGGCCGAGGCCGGAAGTGCCGCGAAGCCGAGCGCGGCGGCGGCGAGCATGGGAAGGTGGCGCATGTGATGTCCCCTGTTGGGCCGCAGGATTGCGGCGCCGGAACGGACCTATCGGGAGAATGGGAGGGGCGCGCGAGACGAAATCGTTGTTTACCTCAATATTTCATGGTTAATCGCTAATAATTCTGGCTTGCAACGCCATTCCGGCCAACGCTTCCTCGAGCGCGTTGAAGCGCGACACCCGGCCCGGCGGAGGCCTCCCGGCACTGCCAGTGAGCGCCCAGGCGCGGACCGTGCCCGCGACGGGGTCGATGACGAGCGCCGAGAACAGGCCATAGGCCTCGCCGAGGTGGCCGCAGCCGGCCATGGGCGCAGGGGCGAGCGGCTGGTCGGCGCCGGCCTCGCCAGTGCCGGAGAAGCAGTGGAGCCCGCCTTCGGACCAGAAGCGCATGAGCTGCGGGTCGGTCTCCTCGCTGGCCCCGCCGGGGGCGACCGCGCGGGGGCGGAACAGGGCGGCGTGGGTCTCGGGCTTCAGGAAGCCGTTGCGGTTGGCAAGAAGGGCCTGGCCGAGGCGGGCGAGTTCGGCGACCGAAATCCTGAGGCCGCCCTGGGGCGCGAACAGGCCGCCGTTGGTGCCGGGGAGATAGGCTTCGAGCGCGCAGGGCTGGCCCTCCGGGGTGCGCACCGGGCAGCCGCCAGCCGGGCGTTCGGAATCGACCTGGGCGACCCATGGGCCCTCGGGCTGCCAGGTTTCGCCAAAGTCGGCCGACTTGCGGTAGAGGGTGGCGCCGCGCTCTGCGAGGCCTTGCGGGCATTCGGACCAGTTGAAGCAGGCGGTGACGCCGAGCGGGTCGAGGACGAGGGCGCGGGCGGCCTGGTCGAACCTGAGGCCGGTCTGCATCTCGACGATGGTTGCCAGCACGACCGAGTTGAGGTTGGCGTAATCGAAGGCGGTGCCGGGCGCGGCCGGGCTCCACGCCCGCTCGCCGAGCATCTCCTCGAGGCGGGTGCCGAGCGTTGCAGCGTAGCCGCCGGAATCGGAGAGGCTGCTCTCGTGGCGCAGCAGCTGGCGGATGGTGACGGGGGTGTGCGGGTGGGCCGGGTTGCGCAGCGGCCGACCGAGCGCGCGGGACGCATCGGCATCGAGGTCGAGCCGGCCGGCGTCGGCAAGCCGCAGGATCGCGAGCGCGACAACGACCTTGGAGATGGAGGCGATCCGGACCGGGGTTTCGGGCGTGAGCGGGCGGCGGATGCTGCCGTCGGGCGCGAGCTCGGCAGCGCCCTCAGCCCGGGCGGTGACGGGACCTTCGCTGCTGGCGACGGCGAAGGCATGGCCCGCGACCTCGATACCGGCGAGGCGCGGCAGGCCGGGGTCGGCGCGGGCTGGCCCGGCCGCGATCGCAAGCGCCAGCAGGAGGGTGCGGCCGGCGCCACCCATCGCCACGCCTAGGCGGCGGCCCGGCGCATCCCGGGGTGCAGCCACCCGGCGAGATCGGCGAAGCTCGCCTCGACCTCGCTCCGGGTGAGGCCGAAATCCTCGAGGGTGTAGCGATGATGGGCGAAGGGATGCTCGCGCGCTGCGCGGGCGACATAGGCGTGCATGGCAGCGCTGGCCTCAGGAGTCAGGGTCAGCCCGAACTGCGCGTAGATCCGCGCGATCGCGCGCGGCCAGTTGGCGTTGACGTCCTCGAAGCCGATGTCGATCTGGCGGTCGGGTGCGATTGTGGGGCGGACCGCCTCGGTGCGGTCGATGCGGTGGCGGGTCTTCCAGAGCCATTCGCGGCCCACCCAGTGCGGGTCGACATCGTCAGACTGGACCACCATCTGGTTCCAGGCGAGGCTTGCCGAGGAGGCGACCACTGCGACCGGGTCGCGGTGGGTGAAGACGAAGCGCGCCTCGGGGAAGTGGGCGAGCAGCTGGTCGAGATCGGCCATGTACTGCGGGGTCTTGAGGACGAGCGGCCGACGATCGCCGGTGAACCACTGGCGGAGCTTCATCAGCCGCTTCATCCGGGCATAGGCTGGCGCCATGTCTGCCGTCTCGCAGTGGCGGGCGAAGGTCGGGATGCGGCGCTGGGCCTCGATGAGGGCGCCGTGGAGCGAATGCTCGAGCAGGCCGAGTTCCTCGTCGACCTCGAGCGGGCCGGTCGGGTGGACCTCGGCGTTGCGCGGGTTGATCCAGGTGATGAACCGGAGCCCGAGGCCGGTGCGGGCGATGCGCGGGTCGACGGTCTGGGTGAAGCTCCGGGGTGTGGGCACCGGGCAGGTCGCCTCGTAGAGGCGGAAGGCCGAGAAGGCCGGGTCTGCCGCGATGAGGCGCTGGAGCCGCGTGGTGCCCGAGCGCATCGGCCCGACGATGACGAGGGGCGGGGCGATCTCTTCCCGGTCGATCTCGGGATGGCGGCGGAACAGATCCTCGGCCCAGAGCCGCTCCTTCACGATCTTGAGGAGCGAGCCATGGGCGATGACCTTGCCCAGCGTGTTGAGCCGGGCCTCTTCGCGCAGCGCGGGCAGGAGGATGTCGCGCTGCTGGTCAAGAAAGCCGGTGTCGCCGAGGTTGTCGAGGCCGGTCTCCTCCATGGCGCGGGTGACGATGCGATCCCAGCAGAGGTCGGCCGGGGGCTGGAGCCCCATGTCCCACATCCGCTCGAGGCCGCGCATGAGGCCGTTCAAGGGGAAGGGCCGAAAGCTGCGGGCGGGCGGGAGGCTGGACATGATGACCCCGCCTGATAGGACGAGGTTCATGGCAATTGCATGGCGCAACGGGGCAGTCGCGGCGGTGCTGCTGCTTGCCGGCTGCGCCGTTTCGAAGGAGGCACGGATCCGCGCTGCGCTGACAGATGCTGGCGTGCCGAAGCCCATGGCTCTCTGCATGGCCGACATCATGGCCGATGACCTCACCGTCGAGCAGCTGCGGGCGATGGCTGACGCGGCCGCAATGACGAAGCGGCCGGCCGGCGAGGTGACGCTCGACCAGGCGCTGAAGGCGCTGCGGGCCGTGGGCGACCCGGCGGTGATCGGAACGCTGGCGCTGGCGACGACGCGCTGCGTGGACAAGCTCTAGCCTGCCCCACCGCCCCCCCCACCGGCCCCCTGCGACGCCTGCTTCGCTGGGGCGGGTGCGTGCGTTCGGCGAGTCTGCCGGTCAGCGCGACGCGCTGGCGGCAGCCGCCTTCAGGCGTAGCGGAAGGCGGGGTCGTCGAGGTCGATCGCCGGGAGGTCGATGCACTCCTGCGGATAGTCCTGGTTGTGCTGCCACTCGGGCTTGTCACCGCGCTTGGGGAGCCTG
>CALLWN010000142.1 GCA_938016505.1 uncultured Sphingomonadaceae bacterium | reverse complement strand
GAGCGGCTGCGATCGGGGGTATCTGCAAGCTGGAAGCGGGGCGGCGGAAAGCCGTCGATTCCGAACCGGCTGGCCTGGAACCGGCCGCGCAGGTCGACGGCGAGCGCCTCGGTCAGGTCGACGGTTGCGCGCAGCGTGCCGCCCCAGCCGGTCCAGTCGTCGCGCTCGGTCGCGCCGCGGGCCTCGGCAGCTGCCGAGATTCCGTCGGTGCGGCCATAGTTCACCGAGGCGCCGAGGCCGAGCCGGCCCGCCTTGGCGCTGCCGTCGGCGGTTGCGTAGACGCTGGCCCGGCTCCCGCCCTCGAGCCTGGCGTTGAGTTCCGGATCGGCGGGCGCGCGGGTGGTGATGGCGACCACGCCGCCGATCGCCTGGCTGCCCCAGGCGAGCGACTGCGGGCCGCGGAGCAGCTCGATCCGGTCGATGCCGGAAGCGACGATCCCGCCAAAGTCATAGCCGCCGCCGGGGGAAGCCGGGTCGTTCACCCGAACGCCGTCGATGACAACGACGGTCTGGTCGCCCTCGGCGCCGCGCAAGCGGACTGCAGCGAAGGCGCCGCGGCCGCCATTGGCCGAGATGGTCACGCCGGGCAGCAGCCGCAGCAAATCCGTGAGCGCCGGCGTCTGCAGCCGGTCGAGATCGGCCCGGTCAAGGACCGAGAGGGACGCGCCGAGCTCGCCCGCCCCGACGGGCGCGCGCACGGCAGTGACGATGATGGGCGCTTCAACGGCAACGGGGACGGGCATATGTTTCCTCCACGACGAACGACACATGTCGTCCGCGCGAAGGCACGCCCGCGGCGCCGCCCCTTGCAGTGCCACGACCGGTCTCGTTCGCACCGGAACTCCCGCCGGGGCGAAAGGACGACCGGCTGGGGCAGGTCTCCTGGCTTCCGGATCATCGGCCCGGCGTGGCTGCCTTCCCACCCTTGTCGGGCAGTGGCGTCGGGCCACGGGCCTCCCCGGCTACAGTTGCGGGAACAGCGCCGGACTTGGGGTTGCCCCCGCACCGGCTTCCCTTTTCACCCGGGTTCCCCCGGGCACCTCAGCCGTGAGCGGGGCCGTTAGCGCGGAAAATCTCAGACTGCAACTGGTGCCGGCACAGAGGGGTGGGGGTCGTAGCCCTCCACCACCACATCCTCGACCGCGTAGGAGAAGAGGTCGGCCGGTCGCCGCGCGAGGTGCAGCCGGGGCCAGGGGCGCGGCGTGCGGGCGAGAAGCGCGTCCACAAGATGGCCGTGGTTCAGGTAGAGGTGGACATCGGCGCCCATCCAGACGAGTTCGTGGGCCGCGAGATCGCACTGTTGGGCAAGCATCCGCAGCAGGAGGGCAGCCTCGAAGATGTTGAACGGGAAACCGAGCCCGAGGTCGCAGCTCCGCTGGTAGAGGATGCCCGACAGCCGCCCGTCGGCCACGAAATACTGGTAGGTCATGTGGCAGGGCGGCAGCGCCATGGTGGGGAGTTCGGCGACGTTCCAGCCGGTGACGATGTGGCGCCGGCTCTCGGGGTTGGTGCGCAGGCCCGCGACGAGGCTTGCAAGCTGGTCATGCTCGCGGCCGTCGGGTCCGAGCCAGCGTCGCCACTGCTTGCCGTAGACCGGGCCAAGATCGCCCCAGCGGGCCGCGAACCGGGGGTCGGCGAGAAGCCGGGCCTCGAAGGCGTCGCGGGAGATGGCCTCTCCGGTTTCGCGGCGGTAGCGGTCGAGCGGCCAGTCGGTCCAGATATGGACCCCCGCGGCGACCAGGGGCACGATGCTGGTCTCGCCGGAGAGAAACCCACGCAGCTCACGCACGGCCGATTTCCAGAAGACGCGCTTCGTCGTCATCAGCGGCACGGTGCCGTCGGCAAGGTCGAAACGCAGCATCGCGCCGAACAGGGCGCGGGTGCCGGTGCCGGTGCGGTCGTGGCGCTCCCGGCCCTCGGTCCAAACCCGGCGGACGAGGTCCTGGATAGCTACCTCGGGATGTGGAAGCGCCTCTCGAACCATCCAATCCGGGTGGCCGCGCCGGCGATGCCGGTCAAGGCCAGCAGCCAAACAGCCATGCGCTATCCCCGATCGGGGATATTCCGGAACCCGCCGCCAGCCCGTTAACTTTCCCTTGAGATTCAGGGATGTCCGCCATGGTCCAGCTGATCGATGCGACCAACCGCCACCAGAGCACGGCGATGCTGCGCGCGATGCACGCCGACCGCAAGGCGGTGTTCGTCGACCGGCTGAAGTGGCAGGTGCCGGTCATCGACGACCGCTACGAGGTGGACGAGTTCGACACCGAGCACGCCATCTATCTTGTGGCAGCAGACCCTGCCAGCGGCATGCACCTTGGTTCGGTCCGCCTGTTGCCGACGACCCGGAGGCACATTCTCGGTGACCTGTTCCCGATGCTGGTCGAGGGCGATGTTCCACGCGGGGCCGACATCTTCGAGGTCACCCGGCTGTGCACCTCGCCCCAGCTGGCGGACTGGGAAACCCACAATGCGGTCCGCGAGAGACTTGCCACCGCCCTCATCGAATATGCGCTGACGGTCGGCATCACCCACTACACCATGATGACCCACACCGCCTATCTGTCGCAGCTTCTCGCGACCGGCTGGGACGTCGAGCCGCTTGGGCTTCCGAAGGCCATCGGCGGACAGACGCTCGGCGCGCTCAAGGTCAACGTGAAGCCGGAGACACTTGCACTCTTTCGGGCGAAGTTCGCCTTGCCCGACCAGGTCTTGAGGCTTGACCTCAACGCCTAGGGGACCGCTGGTTTCATGCGGCGATTTCCGACCCTGCGCTGCATGAAGCCACACGGTTCCCCGGACGCTCCGGGGCTGGTTCCCCCAGGGCAGGCACGGCCCTCCCCGTGCTTTCCGCCCTGGCAGTCCCGGAGCGTCCACCCGTTCATGCCGGAGGAGAGCCGCCGCCGCGGCTGGTGACATGGAAGGCCGGACTCCCCTGCGCCGCGCTGCCGCAACCCCGGCTCCGGCATGGCTTCGGCACGGTGGCCGATGAGCCCATTCGTCTTCGACCTTGTCATTCCACTGCTCGCAGCCCTCGCCGTCATGGGCCGCGAGCTGCTCTGGTTGACCAGCCTCCTCATTCTCCTGAACGCGCTCGACGATCTGGCGGTCGACCTGCTCACCCCGCTTGCGGTTGCCAGGGCACGGCTTGCCGGATTGCCCCGGCCACGGGAGACACCCGGCCGCTACGCGATCCTGGTTCCCGCCTGGGACGAGTCGCGAGTGATCGCGGCAATGCTGCGGGCAGCGCTCGGCCGGCTGGCGCACCCCGATTTCCAGATCTTCGTCGGCGTCTATCCGAACGACCCGGCAACGGCGGCGGCCGTTGCGGAGGTGGCCGCAGCCGATGCCCGGGTCACCATGGTCACCACGTCGCGCGCCGGCCCGACCACCAAGGCCGACTGCCTCAACCATCTGTGGCGGGCGGTGTGCAGCGCCGAGGAGGCATCGGGCAGGATGTTT
>CALLWN010000141.1 GCA_938016505.1 uncultured Sphingomonadaceae bacterium | reverse complement strand
ACCATCGCTGCCACCAGGATCCCCGCATCCTTCAGCTGCTTCACAATCGGGTACGGCACGCCGAGCCCGGCGATGAAGGCCCTGGCGCCGTTGGCGATGATGATCTCGACAGCGGCAGTCAGGCTTTCGGGCTGGGCGGCGAGGAGATCGACGCCGAACGGCTTGCCGGTCAGCTCTCGCACCCGTTTCATCTGGGATTCGATGAACCTGGGGGTCGTGCCTGCCATGCCGAGCGAACCGAAGCCGCCCGCCTCGGAGACGGCCGCGCACACCTCGGCATAGGAGACGCCGCCCATGCCGGCGAGCATGACCGGGTGGGCGACGCCGAGCAGGTCGCAAAGCGGGGTCCTGAGCGCCATCTCAGGCCGCCTTCCGCGCTGCGGCGCGGCCGTAGAAGGTCTCGCCGCTCGCTGCCATGTCGCGCAGCAGCTGGGGCGGGGCGAAGCGCTCGCCATGGGCTGCGGCAAGCCGGTCGAGCGTCTCGACAACGCGTGCAATGCCGAGCGTGTCCATGTGGCTGAAGGGGCCGCCGGTGAAGGGCGCGAAGCCCCAGCCGAAGATGGCGCCGAGGTCGCCGTCCTCGGGGGTCTCGAGCACGCCCTCGGCGAAGCAGCGGGCGCATTCGACGAGCTGGCGGAACATCAGCCGCTCCTTCACCTCGGCCGGGCTTGGCTGCTGCGCTGCAACCGGGAAGTGGGTGGCAAGCTCGGGCCACAGATGCTTCGGGCTGCCGTCCTCGGGGTAGACGTAGAAGCCCTTGCCGTTCTTGCGGCCGTGGCGGCCGAGGCCGACCATCGTCTCGATGACCGCCTCGCCTGGCCCGGGCCGGTAGGCATCGCCGAGATCCTTCTTCGTCTGCTGGGCGACCTTGTGGCCGAGGTCGAGCCCGACCTCGTCGTTGACCGCGAGCGGACCGACCGGCATCCCCATGTGGCGGGCGACATTTTCGATCATGGCCGGTTTCACGCCGCCCGCGAGGAGGGCGAGCCCTTCCTGGACGAAGGTGCCGAAGCAGCGGCTGGTGTAGAAGCCGCGGCTGTCGTTGACGACGATCGGGGTCTTCCGGATCTGCGCGACATAGTCGAGCGCCCTGGCGATCGCGCGCGGGCCGGTTTTCTGCCCCACGATGATCTCGACGAGCGGCATCTTCTCGACCGGCGAGAAGAAGTGGTTGCCGATGAAATTCTCCGGCCTGGACCAGGCCTCGGCAAGGCCGGTGATGGGGAGGGTCGAGGTGTTGGAGCCGAAGATGGTGTCGGCGCCGACCACGGCCTCGGTTGCCTTCGTCACATCGGCCTTGATCGCGCGGTCCTCGAACACCGCCTCGATGACGAGGTCGCAGCCGGCGAGATCGGCATAGTCGGTCGTCGGGTGGATGCGGTCGAGGATCTCGGCCATTTTTGCCGGGTCGGTCTTTCGCTTTCTGAGGCGCTCCTCGGTGTAGGCCTTGCCCTTGTTCGCCGACTCGAGGTCGCGATCGAGGAGCACCACCTCGATCCCGGCCTGGGCCGAGACCATGGCGATGCCCGCACCCATGAGGCCGGCGCCGAGCATGGCAACCTTGTTCGTCTTCGCCGGCGGCTCGTCCTTGGGGCGGCGGGCGCCCTTCTCTGCGGCCTGTTTCGAGACGAACAGTGAGCGGATCATGTTGCCGGCCTGCGGGTCGGCGACAACTTTCGCGAAATATTTGCTCTCGACCCGGATTGCGGTGTCCATCGGCAGCTGGGCGCCCTCGTAGACGGCCGAGAGGATCGCCTTGACCTGGTTCATGTTGCCGAAGGACTGGCGGTGGGCCATCGCGGTGCCGCCCATGAAGGTCTGGGCGAAGGCCGGATTCATGTGACCGACCCCGCCGGGGAAGCGGAAATTCTTCTCGTCCCACGGCTGGGTCGATTTCGTCGGGTTGGCCTTCACCCATGCCCTGGCGCGGGCGACGACATCGTCGCGGGGTGCAAGCTCCTGCACCACACCGAAGCCGAGCGCCTCCTGCGGGCTCATGGACTTGCCCTGGAGAAGATACATGAGCGCGGGCTGCACCCCCATCAGGCGGGGCAGGCGCTGGGTGCCGCCGGCGCCGGGGAAGAGGCCGACCAGCACTTCGGGAAGGCCGAGGGTGAGCTTGGGGTCGTCGGCGACGACGCGGTGGTGGCAGGCGAGCACGATCTCGAGCCCGCCGCCAAGGGCGAGGCCGTTGACTGCTGCGGCAACCGGCTTGCCTGTGGTTTCAAGATCGCGCAGCAACCTGTTGAGCGCGAACACGCCCTCGAAGAGGCGCGCCATGCGGGACTTGCCCGTGCCGGCCGCTTCGGCGCCATCTGCGCTGCCGGCGAAGTTCATGCCCTTCAAGTCGGCGCCGGCGAGGAAGCCGGTGGGCTTCCCCGAAGTGATGACGGCGCCCTTGACGGCCGCGTCGGTGCGGATGCGCGTGATCGCGTCCGCGAGATCGCGGGTGACAGCCTCGTTGATGACATTCATCGAGAGCCCGGGGCAGTCGATGGTGAGGGTGAGGATGCCGTCGGCATCGAGGTCGTGGCGGATGGCGGGTTCGGTCATGGCTGGTCTCCCCGGAGAGCGTTCAGACGCGCTCGATGACGGCGGCGGTGCCCATGCCGGCGCCGACGCAGAGCGTCACGAGGGCGGTGTTGAGGTCGCGGCGCTCGAGCTCGTCGAGGACGGTGCCGAGGATCATGCCCCCGGTGGCGCCGAGCGGGTGGCCCATGGCGATGGCGCCGCCGTTGACGTTCATCTTCTCGTGCGGGATCTCGAGATGCTTCATCATCCGCAGCACGACGGAAGCGAAGGCCTCGTTGAGTTCGTAGAGATCGATATCCTCCACCTTCATGCCGAGCCGATCGAGCAGCTTCTGCGTCACGAAGGTGGGGCCGGTCAGCATGATGAGCGGCTCCGAGCCGATCGAGGCCATGCCGCGGATGCGGGCGCGCGGCCTGAGGCCGGCCTTCTCGCCAGCCGCCTTCGAGCCGATGAGAACGGCGGATGCGCCATCGACGATGCCCGAGCTGTTGCCGGCGTGGTGGACATGGTTCACCCGCTCGACTTCCGGGTAGCGGATCTTCGCAATCTCGTCGAAGCCCGGCATCTGCTCGCCGAGCGCGACGAAGGAGGGGGCGAGGCTGGCGAGCGACTGCATGTCGGTTCCGGGTCGCATATGTTCGTCATGGTCGAGCACGACCTCGCCGATGACATCGCGCACCGGCACGATCGATTTCGCGAAACGCCCTTCCTTCCAGGCTGTTGCAGCGCGTTTCTGGGACTCGACGGCATAGGCATCGACATCGTCGCGGGAAAAGCCATCGAGGGTGGCGATGAGGTCGGCGCCGATGCCCTGCGGGGCGAAATAGGTCTTGAAGGCGACAGCCGGGTCCATCGCCCAGGCGCCGCCGTCCGAGCCCATGGGCACGCGGGACATCGACTCGACCCCGCCGCCGATCGCGAATTCGGCCTCGCCGGCGATCACCTTGGCGGCAGCGATGTTGCACGCCTCGAGGCCGGAGGCGCAGAAGCGGTTGACCTGCACGCCGGCGGTGGTTTCGGCATAGTCCGCATTGAGGACGGCGATCCGGGCGATGTCGGCGCCCTGCTCTCCGACCGGGCCGACGCAGCCGAGGATGACATCGTCGACGAGCCTGGTGTCGAGCCCGTTCCGGTCGCGGATGGCCTCGAGCACCTGGGTTGCAAGCTGGATCGGGGTGATCTCGTGGAGCGCGCCATCCTTGCGGCCCTTGCCGCGCGGGGTGCGGACCGCATCGTAGATATAGGCTTCCGTCATCTGGTCCTCCGTCAGAGTGGCGCTGCGCCCGCGCCAGCCGCGGGGCAAGCTGTTCTTTGTCAGAATGCGGCCTCGGGCATCGCCATTAGCGTGTCGGCGCCCGCCTTCACCTTGCGGGCAAGCGCAGGCGCATCGGGCAGATGGCGCTCGAAGAAATGGCGGCCGACGAGGCGCTTGGCTTCGCGAAAGGTGGGGTTGAGGCCTTCGGCGGTTTCGACGGCGCCGAGCATCCTGAGCCAGAGCATGCCAAAGGTGACGAGCGCCATGAGCTCGAGATAGGCGGTCGCGCCAGCGCCGGCATGGTCGGGGTTGGCGAAGGCCTTTTCCATGAGCCAGAGGGTGGCGCCCTCGAGGTCGGCCTTGGCGGCGGCGAGATCGCCGGCGAGCGGGGCGAGCGCCGGGTGGCGCTTGGCCTCCTCGATCTCGGTCTCGACAAGGGCGAGGAAGGCGCGAAGTGCCCGGCCGCCATTGGCAGCGAGCTTGCGGCCGACGAGGTCGAGCGCCTGGATGCCATTGGCGCCCTCGTAGATCATGGCGATGCGGGCATCGCGGACGAACTGCTCCATGCCCCACTCGGCGATGTAGCCGTGGCCGCCGAAGACCTGCTGGGCCATGGTGGCGTGGTGATAGCCCCTGTCGGTCAGATAGGCCTTGATGACGGGCGTGAGCAGCGAAAGAAGGTCATCGGCCGCCTCGCGCTCTTCCGGAGTTTCGGCGTGGCGGGCGAGATCGGCCTGGAGCGCGGCCCACAGGCACAGCGCCCGCGCCCCTTCGGTGAAGGCGCGGGCGTCCATGAGCATCCGCCGGACATCTGGGTGGACGAGGAGCGGGTCGGCCTTGGCCTCCGGGTTTCTGGCGCCGGTGAGCGCGCGGCCCTGGAGCCGCTCGCGGGCATAGGCGGCGGCGTTCTGGTAGGCGACCTCGGCCTGGGCGAGGCCCTGCATCCCGACCCCGAGCCTGGCCACGTTCATCATGACGAACATGGCTTTCAGGCCCTTCGTCTCCTCGCCGACAAGATAGCCCGTCGCGCCATCGTAGTTCATGACGCAGGTGGAATTGCCGTGGATGCCCATCTTGTGCTCGATCGACCCGCAGGAGACGGCGTTGCGGGGTCCGAGCGACCCATCCGGGTTCACGAGGAACTTGGGCACGAGGAAGAGCGAGATGCCCTTGACCGAATCGGGCGCGCCCGGGGTCTTGGCGAGGACGAGGTGGATGATGTTCTCGGCGAGATCATGCTCGCCCGAGGAAATGAAGATCTTGGTGCCCGAGACCTTCCAGCTGCCATCGGCCTGCGGCTCGGCGCGGGTGCGGATGAGGCCGAGATCGGTGCCGGCGTGCGGCTCGGTCAGGTTCATGGTGCCGGTCCAGCGGCCCTCGACCATGGGGGGCAGGTAGAGGGCCTTCTGTTCCTCCGAGGCGGCGACGAGGAGCGCCGAGACGGCGCCCTGGGTGAGGCCCGGATACATGGCGAAGGCCATGTTGGCCGAGCAGAGATATTCCTCGAAGGCGGAGCCGACGACGTGGGGCAGGCCCTGGCCGCCATATTGCGGCGGGGCCATGAGCGTGCCCCAGCCGCCGGCACGGAAGGCGGCGAAGGCCTCGCGGAACCCGGCCGGCGTGGTCACACTGCCGTCGGGGTGGCGGGTGCAGCCCTCGCGGTCGCCGACCTGGTTGAGAGGTGCGAGCACGCCTTCGACGAACTTCGCGCCTTGCTCGAGGATCGTCTCGACGAGATCGGGGCTGGCGTCTGCGAAGGCGGGCAAGTTGCGGTAGCGTTCGAGACTGAGGACGTGGCGGAGGAGGAAGCGGGTGTCGGCAAGCGGGGCGCGGTAGCTTGGCATGGCTGTCTCCTCAGAGCCGAGAGCGGAGGGTGGCGGCGAACTGTTCCAGTTCGGTGACGGTCGAGTCGATCGCGTCGCGCTGGGCGCGGAGCGCGGCGAGGCGCTGCTCGGTCTTGGCGAGCGCAGCCTCGCGCTGGGCGCGATTGTCGGAGCCGGGGGTGTAGAGATCGAGGAGCTCGCGGATGTCGGAGAGGCTGAAGCCGACGGCGCGGCCGCGAAGCACCCAGGCGAGACGGGCGCGGTCGGCCTTGCCGTAGAGCCGGGTGGTGCCGCGGCGCTCGGGGGCGAGGAGGCCTTCGGCCTCGTAGAAGCGAATGGTGCGGGGGGTGACTGCGAATTCGCGGGCAAGATCGGTGATGGTGTAGCGCTCGCCCTCGGCCTCCATGGCGAAGGCGGCTACATGACCTTTACGTTCGCGTCAACTGGCGGATGCTGGAGCAGACGTTTGCCGCCCCGCGCGTCCGCTGGAGGAGGAACGGGCGCACGGGGCGGCGGGCGCATGACCCTGCGTCAGGACGGGGGCGAGGGGGGTGATCGCCTGCGTCCGGAAGGTTGAACGGCAGCAAAGGTCAGGGATTTCGGCTCGCGGACAGGGTCAAGGTTCAGATCGGACGAGTCCGTCGGGCGTCAGCGTGCGGAAGAAGCAGGAGGTGGCCCCGGTGTGGCAGGCTGGCCCCCGGGGCCGGGCGATGAGCCAGAGTGCATCCTGGTCGCAGTCGACCCGGATCTCGACCACGTCGAGCACATGGCCGGAGGTCTCGCCCTTCTTCCAGAGGCGGCCGCGCGAGCGCGACCAGAAATGGGCCGCGCCGGTCGCGCGGGTCTTCTCTAGAGCCTCGGCATTCATGTGGGCGACCATCAGCAGCCGGCCGGACCCGACATCGGTGACCACCGCCGTCAGCAGGCCAGACGCATCGAACTTGGGCGTGAAGGGGTCAGCCATGCATGACATTTGACGCATTCATGACGCTTTGCCTAGCGACAAGCCGCGCCGAAGCCACTAGGAGGTGCGGGACGGCACAGTGGATACGGCAAGGGACATCGCGCGCTCCGGCGACGGGCAGGTTGGCGGGCCCGGCCTGCTGCCGTTGCTGGATGCGGACCATTTTCACGAGGAATGCGGCGTCTTCGGCGTGTTCGGGCTCGACCAGGCAGCTGCGGCCGTGGCGCTCGGGCTCCACGCGCTCCAGCACCGCGGCCAGGAGGCCGCCGGGATCGTCAGCTTCGACGGCGAGGAGTTTCACGCCCATCGCGCCATGGGGCATGTGGCCGGAAACTTCGACCGGCCCGACGTGATGGAGGGGCTGCGGGGGCGGGTCGCGATCGGCCACAACCGCTATGCGACGACGGGCGCGTCGGCGATGCGCAACGTCCAGCCATTGTTCGCCGAGCTTGCGGAGGGCGGCTTTGCGGTCTCGCACAATGGCAATCTTTCGAACGCGATGGCGCTCCGGGACCGGCTCATTCGCCGGGGCGCCATCTTCCAGTCGACCAGCGACACCGAAGTCATCATCCACCTGATTGCGACCTCGTCGCAGCCGACGCTTCTTGACCGCTTCATCGATGCGCTGAAGGCGCTCGAGGGGGCCTGGTCGCTGGTGTGCCTCACCCGCGAGGGACTGCTTGCAACGCGCGACCCGCTCGGCTTCCGGCCGCTGGTGATCGGGATGCTGGGCGATGCCGTCATCTTCGCGTCAGAGACCGTCGCGCTCGACGTGGTGGGCGCAACCTACCTGCGCGATGTGGCGCCCGGCGAGCTCGTCATCGTCGATGCTGCCGGCACGCGGTCGATGACCCCGTTTCCTCCGCAGCGCCCGCGGCCCTGCATCTTCGAGCATGTCTATTTTTCCCGCCCCGATTCGCAGTCGGACGGGCTGTCAATCTATGAGGTGCGCAAGCGGATCGGCGCCGAGCTCGCGCGCGAGGCCGGGGTCGAGGCCGACATGGTGGTGCCGGTGCCCGATTCCGGCACGCCCGCTGCAATCGGCTATGCCCAGGCTGCGGGCATCCCCTTCGAGCTTGGGATCATCCGCAGCCATTATGTCGGGCGGACCTTCATCCAGCCCGGCGATGCAGTGCGGCACCTTGGGGTCAAGCTCAAGCACAATGCCAACCGGGCGCTGATCGCAGGCCGACGTCTCGTCCTCATTGACGATTCGGTCGTGCGCGGCACCACTTCGGTCAAGATTGTGCAGATGTTGCGCGACGCCGGCGCGCGCGAGGTCCATTTGCGTATCGCCTCGCCGCCGACCACCCACAGCTGCTTCTACGGCGTCGACACGCCGGTCCGGTCGAAGCTGCTGGCGGCCCAGATGGATCTCGAGGCGATGCGGCGGTTCATCGGCGCCGACAGCCTCGCCTTCCTCTCGATCGACGGGCTTTACCGCGCCCTCGGCGAGCCGGGCCGCGACCACGCTGCGCCCAGCCACTGCGACGCCTGTTTCACTGGCGCCTACCCGACCCGGCTGACCGACCAGGAGGCGCAGGAGCCGGCTGGGCAGCTGGCGCTCCTTGCCGCGCAATGACCGGGCCGGGCACCGCGACTGGGTCCGCCGCCGGCAAGCCGCTGGCGCTGGTGACCGGCGCGAGCCGCGGCATCGGTGCCGCGCTTGCCTCGGCGCTTGCCGACGCCGGTTACCACCTGCTGCTGACCGGGCGCGACGAGAAGCGCCTCGTTTCAACCGAGGATGCGATCCATGCCGCCGGGGGCAGCGCGACCATCGCCCCGCTCGACCTGTGCGAGCTCGACGATATCGACCGGCTGGCAGCGGCGGTCGCGGCGCGGTGGGACCGGCTCGACCTGCTCGTCCTCAATGCTGCCATGCTCGGCACACTGTCGCCGCTGGGCCATGTGGCCCCGCGCGAGTTCGAGGAGGTGATGAGGCTGAACGTGACTGCGCAGTGGAGGCTCATCCGCGCCTTCGACCCGCTGCTGCGCCGCGCCCGGGGCACGGTTGTCGGGCTCACCTCGAGCGTGGCGGCGGGCGGTCGGGCCTATTGGGGGCCCTATGCGGCGTCCAAGGCCGCGCTCGAGGTGCTGCTCGGGACCTATGCCGACGAGATGACCGCGCTTGGTGTCAGGATCCTCGTGGTGGACCCTGGCGGCACGGCGACCGCGATGCGCCGCCAGGCCTTTCCGGGCGAGGACCAGGCGACGCTCAAGTCGCCCGATGTGGTGGCTGCACGGATTGTCGAGCGGCTCGAGGCAGGCCTGCCGAAGGGGCTGTCGCGCCTCGTGCTCGACCGGGCCGGTGCACCCGTGGTCACGGCCGCGCCGGCGTAGGCGCGCCGCCGCGCTGGAACACGCGGGCACCGCCGACCCAGGTTTCCCGGATCTCGAGCCCCTTCAGCGCGTCGAGCGGCACCCGGAAGGGATCCGAATCGAGAATGACGAAATCGGCGTGGAGGCCGACCGCGAGCCGCCCTGCCCTCCCGTCGGCGAGGCCGGCGCGGGCGGCCCACACGGTGAAGCCGGCGAGCGCCGCCTCGAGCGACAGCGCCTCCCCGG
>CALLWN010000140.1 GCA_938016505.1 uncultured Sphingomonadaceae bacterium | reverse complement strand
CGCAGCCGGTTTCTTCGGCAACCGGCTAGGCGACCGCTTCGCCCAATGGGTCACCGTGGTGCCGATGCTGGCGTCGGCTGTCTTATCGTGCGTCATCCTCTACATGATCGGTGGAGAGGGGCAGAGCCTGACCATCCACCTGTTCACCTGGATCGATGTCGGCACCCTGGAAATTAGCTGGGCACTGCGCTTCGACACGCTGACGGCGGTTATGGTGTTCGTGGTGACCGTCGTCTCGGCGATGGTCCACGTCTATTCCATCGGCTACATGTCGCACGACCCGCACAAACCGCGCTTCATGGCCTATTTGGGCCTGTTCACCTTCTTCATGCTGGCCCTGGTGACCGCCGATAACTTCGTGCAGATGTTCTTCGGCTGGGAAGGCGTCGGCCTGTGCTCGTACCTGCTGATCGGATTCTGGTACGAGCGCCCGAGCGCCAATGCCGCGGCGATCAAAGCCTTCGTCGTCAACCGGGTCGGCGATTTCGGCTTCATGCTCGGCATCTTTGCGCTTTTCCTCCTGTTCGGGACCCTCGACATCGGCGCGATCCTGGCTGCCGTTCCCGGGCAGAAGGGCGTGACCTTTGATTTTGTTGGAACCCGGGCGGATGCGCTGACGACCATTGCCATTCTGCTCTTCATCGGCGCGATGGGCAAATCGGCCCAGCTTGGCCTCCACACCTGGCTTCCCGATGCGATGGAGGGGCCGACCCCGGTCTCCGCCCTCATCCATGCCGCGACCATGGTGACTGCGGGCGTGTTCCTTGTCTGCCGCATGTCCCCCCTGTTCGAGGCCGCACCCGCTGCGCGCGATCTGGTCGTCTTCGTGGGTGCGGCAACCGCCCTGTTCGCCGCGACGGTTGCGACAACCCAGCATGACATCAAGAGGGTCATCGCCTATTCCACCTGCTCGCAGCTCGGCTTCATGTTCTTTGCCGCGGGTGTGGGGGCCTATGGGGCTGCCATGTTCCACCTCTTCACCCACGCCTTTTTCAAGGCGCTGCTGTTCCTTGGCGCCGGCTCGGTCATCCACGCGATGCACCATGAGCAGGACATGCGGCACTATGGCGGGCTGTGGCGCAGGATCCCATTCACCTTTGCGGCCATGGTCATCGGCACCATTGCCATCACGGGCTTTTTCTACACTGCCGGCTATTATTCCAAGGATGGCGTATTGTTTGCGGCCTATGTCCGCGGGACCGAGCCTGCGCTCGTCGCCTTTTCGATCGGTCTGTTCGCTTCGTTTCTCACCAGCTTCTACTCGTGGCGACTGATTTTCCTGACCTTCCTTGGTGAGGCCCGCTGGGACGCGCACCGTCATCACCCCCATGAAAGCCCGCCAGCGATGCTGGTTCCGCTTGCCCTTCTATCCATTGGCGCGCTGTTCGCGGGTATCGGGTTCCACGAGATCTTCATCGGCGAGGAAGGAGCGTGGCGCGGCGCGCTGGTCCACGATCCGGGCTTCTATCATGCGCTCCATGACGTCCCGGCCCTTGTCCACCATGCGCCGACCCTCGCCATGGCGCTCGGGTTCCTCATCGCGCTCCGGCAATATGTGCTGAGCCCGGGCGCAGCCGCGCGGTTCGTCGCGACCTTCCCGACATTGCACCGCTTTCTTTACCGCAAGTGGTACTGGGACGAACTATATGACGCGCTTTTCGTCCGGCCGGCCAAGCGCGTGGGGGCACTGTTCTGGCAGGGCGGAGACAAGGGTCTCATCGACCGGCTCGGCCCCGACGGGCTCTCCGCCCTGGTCGGCGAGGGGGCGGCTGCTGCCCGGAGATTCCAGTCCGGCTATCTCTACGCCTATGCCATGGTCATGCTGCTCGGTCTTGCCGCGGCCATGACCTGGCTGGTCACCCGGGGCTGACATGCTTTCGGTGATGATCCTCCTGCCGGTCGCCGCAGCCCTGCTGGTGCTCTGGCTGGGCGATGCCGCCCGCGCCCGCTTGGTGGCGCTCGCAACCACCCTCGTCCTGCTGGTGATGGGGCTTGGGCTTTGGGCGGGCTTCGACAGTTCGACTGCAGCGTTCCAGTTCACCGAGCGTCAAGAGATCTTCGGGGGGCTGTTCAGCTGGCACCTCGGCGTGGACGGCATCAGTCTCGTCCTCATCCTCCTGTCACTGTTCCTGATGCCGTTGTGCATCCTCGCCGGATGGGACTCGGTTCAGGAGCGCGTTCCCGAGTATCTGGCAGCATTCCTCGTCATGGAAGCGCTGATGGTCGGCGTCTTTGCGGCGATGGATATCCTGCTTTTCTACCTTTTCTTCGAGTCTGGCCTCATCCCAATGTATCTCATCATTGGAATATGGGGCGGAAAGCGTAGAGTCTACGCGAGCTACAAATTCTTCCTGTACACCCTTCTCGGCTCGGTCCTGATGCTGCTCGCCATCCTCTGGATGATCCGGGAGGCGGGTTCCACCGACATTGCAGCACTCATGGCCTACGACTTTCCCGTCGAGGCCCAGACCTGGCTGTGGCTCGCCTTCTTCGCGAGTTTCGCTGTCAAGATGCCGATGTGGCCGGTCCATACCTGGCTTCCTGATGCCCATGTCGAGGCGCCGACCGCCGGCTCGATGATCCTCGCCGGCGTTCTCCTCAAGATGGGAGGCTATGGGTTCATCCGCTTCTCGATCCCGATGTTTCCCGAAGCGACTGTGCAGCTGATGTGGCTGGTCTTCGCGCTGTCGATGGTCGCCGTTGTCTATACTTCGCTGGTTGCGCTCGCCCAGGCCGACATGAAGAAGCTGATCGCCTATTCGTCGGTCGCGCACATGGCCTTCGTGACCGGTGGCCTGTTTGCCCTCAATACCCCGGGGATCGAGGGCGCGATGGTGGTGATGGTCTCCCACGGGCTGGTCTCTGCGGCGCTCTTCTTCTGTGTCGGTGTCATCTATGATCGGCTCCACACCCGCGAGATTGCTCGCTATGGCGGCCTCACCGGCAACATGCCGCGCTACGCGGTCTTCTTCATGTTGTTCACCATGGCGTCGATCGCGCTTCCCGGCACCTCGGGCTTTGTCGGCGAATTCCTCACACTCGCCGGCATGTTCGGCACGTCGACCTCGCTCGCCGTCGTGATGGCGACAGGCGTCATACTCGGGGCGGCCTATATGCTCTGGCTCTACGCGCGGGTGGCATTCGGCGAACTCGACAAGGCCGATGTCGCAGCCATGCCGGATCTGAAGCCGCGGGAATGGGCGATCATGGTGCCGCTCGCCGCCGGCGTGCTTGCAATCGGCATCTATCCCGCGCCCCTGCTCGCGCCGCTCAAGCAACCCGTCGCCAGCCTTGTTGCCCGGCTCGAGCGCGCCGGCCCGCCGGCGACCGGCGTCATCCGTCCGGTCGCCATGGCGGATCCGGCCGACCCGGAGCCGCTGTCATGAGCCTTCTGCAGTCTGTCGCCGTCGGAGCATCCGAGGTCATTCTTGCCTCCGGCATCTGCCTGCTCCTGCTCGTGGGCGCGTTCCGGGGGGATCGTGCGCTCGAGGGGCTGTCTTGGGCCGCCGTGCTGCTGCTTGCGGTCGCAGCCGTGCCGCTGTTCGATCAGGGTCCCGGCGGCGCCAGTGCCTGGGGCGGGCTCTATGTTGCCGACAGCCTGTCGCGCTACCTGAAACTCCTCATCCTGCTCGGCAGCGCTGCGGCGATCCTCGTCGCGGTGCCCTTCCTCAGGCGCGCGCGCATTGCCCGGTTCGAGTATCCCGTTCTCATCCTGCTCGCGACGCTCGGCATGGCCGTCATGGTCTCGGCCCGCAGCCTGCTCAGCCTCTATGTCGGGCTCGAGCTCATGTCGCTTTCAGCCTATGTCCTGGCGGCCTTTCATCGGGACGATGCCCGTTCGTCGGAGGCGGGTCTCAAATATTTCGCCCTTGGTGCGCTGGCGTCGGGCCTGATGCTCTATGGCATCAGCCTCACCTATGGCTTTACAGGGTCGACCAGCTTCGAGGCCATACGGGTCGCCTTCGCGCCGGGTGCCGAGCGCAACCTTGGCGCCTTGTTCGGGCTGGTCTTCATCCTGGCCGCGCTTGCCTTCAAGGTCTCGGCGGTTCCCTTCCACATGTGGACGCCCGACGTCTACGAGGGCGCGCCGACGCCGGTGGCGGCCTTCTTTGGCACTGCGCCCAAGGTCGCAGCCATGGGACTGATGCTCCGGGTGTTGCTTGATCCCTTCGGGGGCATGAAGGCGGACTGGCAGCAGATCATCATCTTCATCAGCATCGCGTCCATGGCGCTCGGCGCAGTGGGCGCGATCGCCCAGACCAATGTGAAACGGCTGCTCGCCTATTCGGCGATCACGAACATCGGGTTCGTGCTCATCGGTCTCGCTGCAGGGTCGGATGCGGGCGTTGCGGCGGTGCTCTTTTATCTGCTCGTCTATCTCGTGATGACGCTGGGTGCGTTCGTCTGCCTGCTCATGCTGGTCGACAGCGAAGGCCGGCAGCGGGAGGACCTTGCCGATCTCGCCGGTCTTGCGCGGACGAGGCCGGGTCTCGCAGCCGGGCTTGCCATTTTCATGCTCTCGCTGGCAGGCATTCCGCCGCTGTTCGGGTTCATGCCCAAGCTTGCAGTCCTCAACGCCGCAATTGACGCAAATCTCTGGCCGCTGGCAGTGATCGGCGTTATCGCGAGTGTGGTCGCTGCCTATTATTACCTTCGCGTGGTCAAGCTTCTCTATTTCGACCAGCCAGCCATCGAGCTTATCGTCGCGCCAGGCGAGCAGGGCGTGAACCCGCTCGTGCTCGGGGCGGCGGCGGCCTTCTCGTCGCCGCTCGGTTACCTGCTGTTGGGCCCGCTTTCGGCATTTGGTGCCGAAGCTGCCCGGGCCCTGCCTTGACGCCGATCATCCTCGACGAGGTTGCCAGCACCAGCGACTGGGTGCTCGCCCATGCACGCGAACTCGAGGATTGCCAGTGGGTTCGCGCCCGCAGGCAGTCAGCCGGTCGCGGCCGGCAGGGGAAGTCGTGGATCATGGCCGAAGGCAATCTCGCAGCCTCCTGCCTTGTGCGGCTGCGCGCCGAGGACCCATCCGCCGAGCAGATGGGTTTCGTTGCCGGCGTCGCCCTGTTTGAAGTCGCTGCACGCCATGCCGAGCCGGCGCTGCTGCAACTGAAGTGGCCGAACGACCTGATGCTCCACGGTGCCAAGCTTGCCGGTATTCTCCTCGATCGTACTGGCGACAGCGTGGTGGTCGGCATCGGCGTCAACCTTGCCCGCGCGCCTGTCGTGCCCGGCCAGCCGACTGCAGCCTTCGCACCGCCCGCGCCTGACCCGGATACGTTCCTCGAGGAGCTTGCTGTTGCCTTTGCGGGAGAGCTGGCCGAGTGGCGGGCACACGGGTTTGCCCCAGTGGCCGACCGCTGGCGGGCGCGGGCAACCCCGCCCGGCACGGCCCTGGCTCTTGGCGACGGCCGTCATGCCGTCTTCGATCAGCTTGCGGCAGACGGTGCACTCGTCGTCCGCACGGCCAGCGGGCTCGAGACCATTCGGGCCGGAGATGTCACGCTCGCCTCTTCGGCTGCCGGCGCCGAGACCAGCTGATGCTGCTCGCGATCGACGTCGGCAACACCAACATCGTCTTCGCCTTGTGCGACGGGGAGACCATCGTCCATCGCTGGCGGATCGCCACCCATGCAGAGCGCACGGCAGATGAATATGGGGTCTGGCTGCACCAGCTGATGTCGATTGCGGGGGTGTCACGCACTGAAGTGACCGATGCAATCATTGCCTCGGTCGTGCCGCAGACACTGTTCAATCTCCGCGGTCTCGCCCGGCATTATTTCGGGGTTGAGCCGTTGGTCGCTGGTGCTCCCGGGTTTGCGTGGGGGATCGCGATCCGTCTTCCCAACCCGGGCGAGGTCGGCGCCGACAGGCTGGTCAACGCAGTTGCGGCACACGCCAGCCACCAGGGGCCTCTTATCGTCATCGATTTCGGGACGGCCACCACGTTCGACGTGGTCGCAGCCGATGGCGGTTATGATGGCGGCGTCATTGCCCCCGGGATCAATCTCTCGATGGATGCGCTCTACCGCGCTGCCGCCCGGCTGCCGCGCATTGCGGTGGAGCCACCGCCCGAAGGCCAGGGGGTGATCGGAAAGGGCACCGTGCACGCCATGCAGTCCGGGGTGTTCTGGGGCTACGTCGGCCTCATCGAGGGCCTTGTTGCCCGGATCGCGTCAGAAATCGGCGAGAGACCGACCGTGATTGCGACTGGCGGCCTTGCGCCTCTTTTCGCGCGGCACACGGCGACAATCCACGCAGTCGACCCGGACCTCACCATCAGGGGCCTGATCCGCCTCGAGACCCTTAACCGGGCCGGGGCCCAATGACCCCGGGCGACGAACTGCTGTTCCTGCCGCTCGGCGGCTCGGGCGAGATTGGCATGAACGTCAATCTCTATGGCTGCCGCGGCAAGTGGATCATGCTCGATCTGGGCATGACCTTCGCCGGCCCCGATCTGCCGGGCGTCGACCTCATCCTGCCTGACCTTGGCTTCATCGAGGAGCGCCGCGCCGATCTTCTCGGCATCTTGCTCACCCACGGCCATGAAGACCATATCGGGGCCATTCCCTATCTTGCCGCCGACCTCGGCGTACCGCTTTATGCGACGCCGTTCACCGCTGGTCTCATCCGGCGCAAGCTGGAGGATGATGGGCTCCACCGCGAGATCGAGCTCCACGTCATTCCGCTCGGCGGCGCGATCGAACTCGGTCCCTTCCGTTGCCGCTACATCGCGCTCGCCCATTCCATCCCCGAGGGCAATGCCATCCTGGTCGAGACGCCGTTCGGCCGGATCTTCCACACCGGGGACTGGAAGCTGGACGATCGGCCGCTGCTGGGTGATCCCGCCAGTGCGGCCGAGCTCACTGCAATCGGCGATGCCGGCGTTCTTGCCCTCGTGGGTGATTCGACCAACGTCTTCAATTCCGAGGCCAGCGGATCGGAGAGCGATGCGCGTGAGGGCCTGATGCGGGTGATTGCGGCGCGCACCAGTGGCCGCGTCGTCGTCACGACCTTCGCATCGAACGCCGCGCGCATAGAGACGCTGGGGGAGGTCGCGCGCGCGACCGGGCGCAGGCTCGTCCTTGCCGGCCGCTCGCTCGAGCGGATCACCGAGGTCGCGCGCGCCACCGGCTATCTTCGCTCGCTGCCTGAAATCCTCCCGCTCGATGCGGCCGCACGGGCGCGGCCCGAAACGCTCCTGATCGCCTCGACCGGGACGCAAGGGGAACCCCAGGCCGCGCTCGCCCGCATCGCAGACGGGACCCACCCCCAGATCCGGCTCGAAGCGGGCGATCTCGTCATCTTTTCGTCGCGGCAGATCCCCGGCAACGATCTTGCGATCGGGAGGGTGCAGAATGCCCTTGCGGCCCAGGGCGTCGAGATCATCACCGACCGCAGGGCGAATGTTCATGTGTCGGGGCACCCCGGGCGACCGGAGCTAGAGGCCATGTACCGCTGGATCCGGCCCAGGATCGCGATCCCCGTGCATGGCGAGCGGCGCCACCTTGAAGAACATGCCCGGCTGGCGCGCGCCTGTGGCGCTGCCGAGGCCGTTGTCCCGACAAATGGCACGATCATCCGGATTGCGCCGGGCAAGGCCGAACTCGTCGGGCACGCGCCAGCCGGCAGGCTCGTGCTCGATGGCGAGGTGATCCTCCCCGCCGACAGCGCCACCATGAACATGCGGCGCAAGCTTGCCTGGGGTGGCGTGATCGTCGTGACCCTCGCCTTCGACCGCAAGGGCCAGCGGGTCGGCAATGCCGGGATCCTTGCACGCGGTGTGCCTGTCGAGGAAGAGGAGGACGCCTTCCTTGCCGATTGTGCCGAGGCGGCAGAGGCTGCGGCGCGCAAGGTGTCGCCGACAGACCGCCGCCGCCTCGAGGACGAGATCAAGGTTGCCGTGCGTCGGATTGCCCGCAACTGGACCGGAAAGAAGCCATTGACCGAAGTCATGATCCTGGGCCTGCCATGAGGTGGTATTCGCTTCTCGCCATCTATCTCCTGTTCTGGACCTTCGCCTTCTTCCTCGTGCTGCCATGGGGCATTCGCACCAGCGACGAGATGGGCGAACGGATGATCCCCGGGCAGGCGCCGAGCGCACCCCACGCACCCCAACTCGGTCGCAAGCTCCTTGTCACGACCGCGCTGTCGGCCGCAGGATTTCTGCTGTTCGTCGCCAACTGGGAATATGGCTGGATCACGCGCGATGCGTTTTTCGCCATCTTCTTCGACCCGGCGCAGCCGCGCTAGTCCTCGAGGACCTCGACCAGCGCGGCAGCAAGCCGGCCCGTCTCGGACGAGCGGATGATCGCGCCGAGCCCGCCATTGTGGCCCGCCTCCAGCCGCGCGACCAGGGCCTCGAAGCCGGCGGTGAAACGCCGCGCTGCGCTGGCAAACTCGGAGTCGCGCTGAACAAGTGCCTTGAGCGCCCTTGCCTCGTGCTTCTCGAGCAACGCCAGCGCCCTTCGCTTGAAGAGCCCACGCTCACCCGAGCGCCATTTCGCCCAGTCGTCGGAGTCCATTTCCCGGCCGAGAGCCGAGGAAATGCTGATCGCCTCGGTCGCGAGGCGGTCGGTCAGCAGTTGGGCTGCCGCAACCAGTTCGCGACCGCCGAGCTCGGCAAGCTCGCGCACCCGCACCTCGGTCCGCGAATCGACCAGCTTCAGCGCCTCTGCGAGACCGGCGAGCGCCTGTGCCGAGCGCTCGGCAGCGGCCTTCGCCCTTGCCTCGGCAGCTGCCGCCTGTTCCGCGATCGGCTCGACGAAGCCCGACTGCAACGCGTCGCGCGCGGCCGCCCCCAGTGCGTCGCGCGCTTCGGCCACGATGCCTTCGAGCATCTCGCGCATGGTGCCCGTTGCCTGAACCGAGACATCCCGGACCCGGGTCAGGGCATCGACGAGGCGGGTGGCAGCCGCAAGCGAACTCGCCTCCGTGGTCCGCTCGACTTCCGCCACCAGCTGCCGGGCCTGCTCGAGCTCGACCACCAGCGCCTCTCCGGCGATCCGCACGGCCTCGCGCTGGGCTTCGAACCGGGTCGTCGCCTCATCGAGCACGGCGCGGCTGTCCCGGACCGGGTCCGCGAGGGCTGCAGCGCGCGCATGGGCTGTCTCGACCGTCTCCAGAATCTTGCGGACTTCGGCGCCCAAGGTTTCGGCGGCAGCGGCGGCAGCCACGGCCTCTTTCGGGACCGTTCCTGCCAGCAGGTCGGTCAGCGCAAGCGCGGCTTCGCGCGCGCTGCTGACGGAGTCACCAAGTTCGCCGACGGCCATCTTTCCGGCTCGTACCGGCTCTGCCAGGGCGTCGATCGCGGCGGCAGCTGCCTGCAGCCGTCCCTGCAGCTGGTCGAGCACCTGACCTGTGGCCGAGGCGCTGTGCTCGAGCCGCTTGTCGAGGATCTGAAACCCCTGGTCGGCGGTCTTTACCAGTTCTTGGGTCACGCCGGCCTGGCTGGCAATCCGTGCCTCGAGTTCCTTCGCCTGCCCGACCAGGATCTCGAGGTGCCTGCCAAGCGTGCGGGCAGCCTCTGAGCCGATCGCCGCCAGCGTGGTACGCGCCTCGGTCGTGGCCGCTTCGAGTGCCGCCCGGTGGCCGGCGATCGCCGATGCAAGGGTCTCGCTCGCGAGTTCGGCTTCGGCCAGCGCGGCCCTTGCATCCGCTTCGATCCGCGCGGCATGTGCGCTGATCGCTGCCGTGCTCCGGTCCGCGGCCTCTGCGAGTGCGGCATGTGTGGCCGCCGCCCGTTCGCGCTCGGTGTCGAGACTGGCCGCCGCCTGCTCGAGCTCCGAACGGCGGACGCCGATCGTCGTTCCAAGCTCGTCGAGCATTGTGGCGAGGCGCTCGCACGCGGCGATGCCCTGGCCCACGCCCTTCTCGAGCGCGGCACCAGCTTCTCCAATCCGGCTGGCCGCGGCGGCCGCCTCGCGGACCTGCGCGGCCGCAGCCGCTGCGCGCTGCTCGAGCGTGCCGGCCAGCGCCTCGACCGACGCGACGTCGAGCTCCAGCATCTCCCTGACCGATGCAAGCCTTGCAGCGACCGAGCCGGCTGCGGCCACGGCGCCGGCCTCGGTCATCTCGGACGCGCCAATCAGATTCTGGCGAACCATGACCTGCGGCTGGCGCAGGGCGGCTGCGATCGCGAACAGCAGGGCGGGCACGACCAGCACCCGCGCGGCCAGTTCGACAAGCGCAGAGGGTGCGAGCCCGTCCCTGAGCGCTGCCGAAGTCTCCGGCACGGAGACGGCGAAAGCGATCCAGCCGATGCTTGCCAACCCTGCAAGCACTGCGGAGACAGGGATCTGCCGCGTTCTGACCATGTCTCTCATCGCTCGCTCTCCTCCGCTGCGATTAGGCGGCCGGCGGCGGCCCCGCAACGGGGCGCGTCTCGCAACCGAGGGGAACCGCTTCGGCCACCCGTTCGGCGCGGCGGAGCGCAAGCCCGCTAAGCAGTCCAAGCGGCGTGAGCACAAGCAACTCCCACCACCAGGCAAGCCGCGGATCACCGAACAGGCAGGCGACAAGAATGACATGGGTGCGGGCATTGGCGCTCTGGAGCCACAGCAGGTGCATGGCGGGGCGCGCGTTCCTGGCCCACCGGGCGAGCAGAGTGGCCCGTACCCCCGGCTCTGCCCCGGCGAGGCGCCGGTCGAACGCGGTTGCCCGATGCCCCAGCCGCGCTTCAAGGGCGTTGTACAGCCGCTCGATGGGACCACCGGCAACCGGCCGTGGCGCAACCGAGAAATGTCCCGCGAGGCGCCGAAACCAGCAGGCCCGGCGGGCCTCGTAAAAGGCCGCCTGGGCTGCGTGTGCCGCGCCTGCGGCAAGCGCCAGGCCAAGGCTTGCGACCGGGTCGGCGAGTGAAAGCGCAATCGCAACGTGCACGACCACGAACACGCCATAATCGGCAAACCCGTCAAGGAACCGGCCGAAGGGGCTCGCCGTGCCGGTGGCACGGGCAATCCGCCCATCGAGCCCGTCGAGCACATGCCAGCACAACATCAGCGCCCAGCCGAGGACTGCCATGCGGGCGTCTTCCCAGTGGAAATAGGCGGCGGCGGCGAGCAGCCCGAAGCCGAGCCCGGCAAGGCTTGCCATGTTGGCCGTCACTCCGGCGGCGATCGCGGGCGCGAGCAGCCGATCAGCCAGCGGGTGGAGCAGGAAACGGTTGGAGGGAAGCTCGATGACCCCCGGGTCGGGCAGCTCAGGGCAGGTGCGAGTCACAGGCTGCGGCCTCGCCGAGCCTGCCCGCCTTGGCAAGCCGGGTTCCGCACTCCTAATGCGGGAGAATGCCGGTATCCGCCTCTCGCCTCGTCGCCCTCGTGTCGGCAGGCGATGCGGTCCCGGGCCAGACCCGTCGCGGGCTCTGCGAGGTCGCGGGGCGCACGATCCTCGAGCGGCAGGTGCGGCTCGCCTTTCGGGCTGGTGCCGCCGGGGTGATCGTGCTCGGCGCGGCGCTTCCGGCGGATATCGAGCGGCGGCTTGTCGGGCTGGGCCGGGTGATCCTCTGCCCGAGCGGAGCAGAGCTTGCCCGACTGCTTTCGGGCGAGACGGGAGACCTGCTGCTTGTGGAGCCCGGGGTCGTGGTCGACGAGCGTCTCGTCGAGGCAGTTGCCCGCGGGCCTGCCGGCGCGAAGGTGCTGGTTTTCGACGAGGCGCCGCCAGCCGGTGCCGAGCGGCTCGGTGCGTCCGAGCACTGGGCATCGGTGGCACGCATGCCGTGCCGGAACGCAGCGGATGCGCTTGCCAGCCACCCCGATTGGGAGCCTGTGGGCACCCTGCTTCGCGCTGTCCTTGCCGCAGACGCCGTGCTGGTTCCCGTTGCGTCGCTGCCGACCTATGCCGAGGGTCGCAGGCGCGATGTTCCCTTCGTGTGGGCAAGGCCGGTCTCGGCAGGGGGCCGCAGCGAAGCCGAGCAGCAGCTTCTGGCGGCCGCGCAGAAAGGCTGCCTCGACTGGCCGGCCCGCTGGCTTCATCCGCCGGTCGAGAATGCGATCGTGCGGCTTCTGTGGCCAACGGCCGTCACCCCCAACATGGTCACGCTTGCAACGGCCGTGCTCGGCGTCATCGCCATCGGACTTCTCGCAACCGGTGCGCTGCTTCCGGCGCTCGTGCTCATCCTCGTGATCGGTCCGCTCGATGGGGTCGACGGCAAGCTTGCGCGGACCCGGGTGGAGTTCTCCCGCTGGGGCGATCTTGAGCATGTTCTCGACAAGATCCTGGAATATGGCTGGTTCGCGGCGCTCGGTTGGTGGTTCGCTGGCCAGGGCCATGGTCTTGCGGCTTGGCTGATCGCTGCCATCATCATCGTCTTTGCCTTCCTCGAGGCGATTCACGGCGAGATCTTTCGCCGCATGACTGGCCGGCAACTCGACGACTGGGGCCCCTTCGAGAGACACTTCAGGCTGGTTGCCGGCCGGCGCAACACCTTCTTCTGGACGCTGCTTCCCTTTGGCGTGGCAGGACTTTGGTGGGAGGGGTTCGTCGCGCTCATGGGATATGCCTCGCTCACGTTCGCCATTGCCCACTGGCGGTTTCTGTTTCGCCTGACGGCGTTCGTCCGACAGGAGGCCCCGGCCGCGCGCCGGAATCTGGAGGCAACGCATTATGCTTTCTTGCCGAAGCGGAGCGGGCAAGCTAGCTGAGTAACCGAAGATTTCAATTGTGTGTCAGCGCGGTGTCCGCGTGGCCACGAGGATGAGGACGCCGAGCTTGTCCATCAATGTCGCGCTCGCCGGTGTTGGGAACTGCGCCAGTTCCCTGGTGCAGGGTATCGCCCACTACAGCAATGGCGGTGCCAACGACGCCATCGGATTGTCGCGATGGGACATGTGCGGCTATCGCCCGAAGGACCTGCGCATCGTCGCTGCCTTCGACGTCGATCCGCGCAAGGTCGGGAAGGATGTTGCAGAGGCGATCTTCGCAGCGCCCAACTGCACTGCGATCTTCTGCGATCATGTTCCCGCAACAGGTGCCCGCGTTGCCATGGGCGCCGTCTGCGATGGCGTGTCGCCCCACATGCTCGAGGCGCCCGCCGAGCGCAGCTTCCGTGTGGCCGACTTGCCCCAGCCCAGCGTTTCCGAGGCTGCCGAGCATCTGCGGCGCTCCGAGACCCAGGTCCTCATCAACTACATGCCGGTCGGCAGCGAGCAGGCAACGGCCTTCTACGCGGAGGCCGCGCTCAAGGCCGGCGCTGCGTTCGTCAATGCCATGCCCGTGTTCGTTGCGAGCAATCCGGACTGGGCAAAGCGCTTTGCCGACGCGCGTCTCCCGCTCATCGGCGATGACATCAAGGCCCAGCTTGGTGCAACCATCGTGCACCGGACCCTGGTTGACCTGTTCGCGCGCCGCGGGGTCCGGCTCGACCGGACCTACCAGCTCAACACCGGCGGCAATACCGACTTCCTCAACATGCTCAATCGCGACCGCCTGGCGAGCAAGAAGCGCTCCAAGACCGAAGCGGTGCAGTCCGCAACCGAGCGCCCGCTCGATGCCGAGGATATTCACGTCGGCCCGTCGGATTATGTCGCCTGGCAGAAGGACAACAAGGTGGCCTTCGTTCGGCTCGAGGGCCAGCTTTTCGGCGGCGTGCCGATGCACATCGAGTTGCGCCTTTCCGTCGAGGACAGTCCCAACAGCGCCGGGGTTGCGATCGACATGATCCGCGCGGCGCGCATCGCGCTCGACCGCGGCGTCGGCGGGGTGCTCGCTGGCCCTTCGGCTGCCTGGTGCAAGCATCCGCCCGTCCAGATGCGCGACGAGGATGCCGAGGCGGCAGTCGAGGCATTCCTGGGCGGGACCTTTCCCGACACGTCGTACTGACATCCGCCCCCGTGTCGGTGGCCGACCGGAACGCGGTGATTCTCGCTGCAGGCGCAGGCACCCGCCTGCGCAATGTGGCGCTGGTCAAGCCACTCGCGATGGTGGCCGGGAAACCGCTTGTCATCCACGCGATCGATGCGGCGCGCGCTGCTGGCGCCCGGGGCGTCTGCGTGGTGACCGGCCACGAGGGGGAAGCGGTTGCCGCTGCGCTCTCCGGTCTTGAGGGCGTCACGACGGTTGAAAACCCGCACTGGGCATCTGCGCCGAACGGCGTTTCCCTGCTTGCAGCGCGGGACCATGTGCGGCCGGGTTCGCTGCTTCTCATGGCCGACCATCTGGTGTCTCCCTCGCTGCTGGAACGGCTTGTCGCTGGCGGTCAGCCCGAACCAGGTCTCGCACTTGCGGTCGACCGACGGCTCGGGCATCCGGCTGTCGACGAGTCAGACGTGACGCGGGTGCGCACCGACGGGAGCCGGATCATCGATATCGGGAAGGCCCTTCGGCTCTACGATGCCTATGACTGCGGCGCGTTCCTCATTGGCCCGGCGCTCATCGAGGCACTCGCCCCTTTCTCGGCACCGTCGCTGTCCGATGGGGTGCGAGCGCTGGCCCGGCAGGGATGCGCCAGGGCCACCGACATCGGGGACGCCTTCTGGTTCGACGTGGATGACGCAAGAGCGCTGACACTTGCCGCGCGGAGCTTCCGCCAGTGAGGGTCGCGGTTGCCCTGCTGGTGGCGGCCGGGGCGCTTCCGGCGGCCGCGGGGCCGTGGGCCGATCCGGGTGACGCGAGGCTCCGGGCCGATATCGACCTCATGCGATCCTTCGGCCTGGTCACCGGTCCCGCCGAAAGCTGGCCCTTGCCCTGGGCACAGATCGACCGCGGGCTCGCCCGCGCCGAGGGGCTGGCCTTGCCCCCCGGCGTGGCCGCGGCGGTGCGCCGGGTCCAGCTGCTTTCCGATTATAACAGGCAGAGGAACAGGTTCCGGTCTGAAGTGAAGCTGACCAATGAACCAGCGCTGGTCCGCAGCTTCCAGGACACGGCGCGCGGCGACGTCGACATGGAGGTGGGCGCCGAGCATGACCTGCGCCGCGTCACATTCGGCTGGGGGCTGGGCTATGTCCGGCGCGGTGCCACAGCAGCAACTGCGGAAGGCGGCGGAGTCCAGTTCCGCCCGCTGTTTGCTGCGATGCATCTCGGCAACTGGGCCCTTTATGGCGGTCATGTCGAGACATACTGGGGGCCGAGCCAGGACGGCGGGTTGCTGTTTTCCACATCCTCCCGCCCGTTTCCGAAGGTCGGGTTCAAGGTGCTCGAGCCGAAACGGATCGAGGTCCCGGTCCTCAAATGGCTCGGACCGGTCAGGTTCGACATGTTCGGCGGCGTGCTCGACGAGGACCGCGACTTTCGGAACACGGCAGTCGTGGCCATGCGCCTCGAGTTCGAACCTGTGACGGGCGTGACGGTTGGCCTCAACCGGGCCATGCAGCTGTGCGGCCGTGGCCGGCCCTGTGACTTCAAGACGTTCGTCAACGCCTTCATCGGGCTTGGAGACGCCGACAACACCGGGACTCCCAACGAGCCCGGCAACCAGCTTGCCGGCTTCGACCTCGCCTATGCCTTTCGTCTCGGAACCGCCGGCCACGGCGGCAAGCTGTTCTTCGAGACGGTGGCCGAAGATGCCGACAACATCCTGATTGAGCAGTTTGCAAGGCGTGGCGGCGGCCGGCTTCACGGCCCGATCGGAACCACGGGCGCAACCTATTCGGCGGGCATCGAGTATGTCGACTCGCTCGCGTCAAATTTCTTTGGCGGCAACAAGTTTCCCGGATCGCTCTACAACAACTTCATCTACACTGGCGGTTTCACCTATGATCGCCGTCCCATCGGTTTCTCGCTCGACGGCGAC
Source organism: uncultured Sphingomonadaceae bacterium (assembly GCA_938016505.1). Classification (GTDB taxonomy): domain Bacteria; phylum Pseudomonadota; class Alphaproteobacteria; order Sphingomonadales; family Sphingomonadaceae; genus Thermaurantiacus. The sequence continues at coordinate 1,992 of CALLWN010000140.1, read as the reverse complement.
ACCCGGATGCTCTCCTTCGATGCGGCAGTGACCGACCGACGCAACCGCCGTTTCTACGCCTCGGTACGGGAGGCAAACATCAACGTGCGCGAAACCCCGACCTACAGGATCTCGGTCACGAACGAACGTTTCACCATCGGGACGGCCGGAGCCGATCTGCCGACGCAATTCGGTGATGTCCGGCTGGAGCTCCGGGTTCAGGGTGACCGGCCCGACACGCCTGGCACGAAGGATCGGGCCGTGCAGCTGGAAGCCGGCTGGAAGACCCGGTTCTGACCCTTGCGTCGGCACGCATGTTCGCTATCTGTTCCCAAGTGGCCCACGCGCTTCCATTCGCCGGTCATGCGCTCGTTCCGCTGGCGTGCGGAGCGCTCTGGTGGCCCGATGCGGAGCTTCTTGCGGTTGCCGACCTTCATCTCGAGAAGGGGAGCGCCTTCGCCCGGCAGGGCTGGCTGGTGCCACCCTATGACAGTCGCGAAACCCTGTCCCGGCTCGCGCTGGCGATTCAGTCGACGGGGGCGCGCCGGGTGCTGGTGCTCGGCGACAGTTTTCACGACCCCGACGGGCCGCGCCGCCTGGTCGAGGCGGACCGCGCCCGGCTGGCGGCGCTGATCGACGCTGCGGACTGGACCTGGATTGCCGGCAATCATGACGGCGTTTCGCCAGCCCTGCTTGGTGGTCAGGTCGCTGATGAAGTCGAGGTTCGCGGAATTGTCTTCCGGCATGTCGCTGTGGCCGGCCGGGCCGGGCCGGAAGTCTCGGGCCATTTCCATCCCAAGGCACGACTCGCCGGCGGGCGCGGGTCGGCCCGGCGCTGCTTCGCGCTCGCCGGTGATCGGCTGGTCCTGCCCGCCTATGGCAGCTACGCTGGGGGTCTCGATATCGCGAGCCCCGATCTCGCGGCGGCGCTCGGTGCATCGCCGGTCGGCCTGCTGCCGACGGCGCGCGGCCTTGTCCGTCTCGATTGCAACCGGAGCATGGCATGAGCTGGTTCCCTGAGCCTTCGGCGCGAATCTTCTGTGCCGCAGTCAACTATGCAGCCCACCGCGACGAGATGGGCCGCGGCGAAGCCAATGCCCACCCCATGCTGTTCCTGCGCACCCCAGCGTCCCTGGTGCGTGCGGGCGAGGCAATCGTGAAACCGGGCAATTCGGATTGTCTCGACTATGAAGGCGAGCTTGCCGTCGTGATCGGCAGGGCAGGGCGCCACATCGCCCGGAAGGACGCACTTGCCCATGTCGGAGGATGGACCTGCTTCATGGACGGCTCGGTCCGCGACTGGCAACGACACACCAGCCAGTTCACGCCTGGCAAGAATTTCGACCGGTCGGGCAGCATTGGCCCCGAACTCGTGGCGCCAGGGGCCTTCGGCGACTGGCGTGCGCACAGGCTCGTCACGCGCGTCAACGGCATCACGATGCAGGAGACCGACACCTCGCTGATGCTGTTCGACGTGGAGACGCTGATCGCCTACATCAGCAACTTCACCCTGTTGCGCGAGGGTGACGTGATTGCGACCGGGACCTGCGCAGGTGTCGGCGAGAAGCGCACACCTCCACGCTACCTGTTCCCCGGCGACGTTGTGGAAGTGGAAGTGAGCGGCCTGCCGCTGCTCCGCAATCCGGTGGCTGCAGAAACCTGAATGGGCAATCCGCGATGCTGTGTCCGGCGATTCAGGGTTGATTCACCTCGAAGCCCGGAGAGATCGGAAATGTTCACACGCCTCAGGATGTTGGCCGTCGTTGCGGTCGCCGTCGCCGTCGCCGTGCCGGCCGCCGGTGGGCAGGCGCCTGGCGGGGCTGCGGCTGCGGCTGCGTCGCCTGCAACAGGGTCTGCATCAAACCCCGAGGGTTCCGGCTTCAGTCTCGATGAAGTCGTCAGCGCAGCCGACAGGGCGTTCGGCAAGGGTGCGGCCGGGGTTGCCAAGGCAATCGAACGGGCCTTCGCCGAGAATGGCCGCCCCAACGGCTACATCGTCGGGCGCGAGGGGAG
>CALLWN010000139.1 GCA_938016505.1 uncultured Sphingomonadaceae bacterium | reverse complement strand
GCGGCGACGATGGGCGTTACCTCGGCACGCTCGAAACGGTGCAGGACGTCACGGCGATCCGGGCCCTCAGCGGCGAGCGACGGTTGCTCGATATGCCGGGGTAGGCGTTCGCCCGTCCGCCAAGCGGCACAGCGATCGTCGGAGGATAGGTTTTTCAAACGCCCTTTTTCCGGCACCCGACGCGCTTGAATCGGTCATTGGAGTTGGCTGAGATCTGCTGAGCGTTGACAGCGCAGCCGAAAGTCGTCCTTTTCGGGCCCCTGCTGCGGGTTATCCCTGGTCACCAGCTCGCTTCCATCGGTCCCGCCAACGCTCGGACGCAGCCGACCCCATCGGCCCGGCTCGCCGGGTCGCCTGAACTGTCGCAGGTGGGAAGCGTCAGGCCGCTTGCAGCGCCTGGCCTCGGGCCGGCGCACGAGGCGGTGCCCTGGCCTGCAACCCCAGGTGCGTAAGGATCTTCTCGATCACAGGCTGCCCCAGGATCGCCGCAATGACCTTCAGCTCACCACCGCAGTTCGGGCAGTGCTCCATGTCGATCTCGAACACGCGCTTGAGCAACTTGGCCCAGCTCAGGCGCACCGGCCGGTGGTTCGTACAGCTCGCCTCGCACTCCTCAGGCTTTGCTTCCTGCGCGGGCGCTTTAGGCTCGTGCGGCACCACCAGCGCGCGCAGCTTGGCGTTGGGGGCCAGCACGCCATGGAGGGGATAGAGACGGATGCCGGTCCCTCCCATCGTCCCCAAAGGAGACGCGCTGCGCCGTGCGATCACCTGGCTCGCCCAACAAGGGGCATGGACGCCGTCGTTGATCGAGCAGGCCTGCCAGCGCTTCGATGTCTCGCCGGAGGACGAGGAATTCCTGTTGCGCGAGCTTGGCAGACGACGGAACAACGAGGAGGATTAGCCTTCCCGGCTTGGCCGTCATGGAGAAGGCCGAACAGACCATGAGTGAAAGCATCGATAGCGAGCTCACCGGACTCTTCGGGCGCTGGACGTTCGCCGCCGCGCAGGTCAGACGTCTCGACGACCTGAAGGTCGATCCCGCATCAGTGCAGGCCGCGGCGAACCAGATCATTCAGGAGCGCGGCCACCCGGAGCGTCAGCGCGCGATCGTCGATGCCCTGGACGACGACACGGCGGTGGCGTTGTGCATCTGGCTGCGCGATCCCGCAAACGCCTCCGGTCTGCTCAAGCAAGCCAGGGCGAAGTCGCGCAAACGAGGCTGAATGTGGACTTGGGAAGTGGGATCGGCCGCGTCCCGGTGGCCTGCGGACTCTCGATAGGCGTATGGCGCCGCGGAAGTCCGAGGGGCCTTCGCGGGTGGCGGCCCCCATTGCAGGAGTTCATCGATTCGAAAGAACCGGAGCAGGGCACTCGACCGACACCGTGACCGACGCAATGCGATCGCTTCATCGCGCCACGCTTGCCGTGCTCGGTGCCTGCGCCTGGACGGAAGCACTCGGCCAGCAGCCGGACCTCGCGGGCACGTGGGAGTGGACGCGCAAGAAGAACGGCTGCGTGGAACAGTTCGACTTCCGCGCGAACGGAACGGTCACGATCAGGCAAGGCGGGAAGTCGACCGAGAACACCTACCTGATGGGCTGGGCTCCCGAGCCAACCGGCCGCTACCGGCTGACCGTCAAGACCGCCAAGGACAACGGCGGCCGCGACTGCGAGGACTCCGCCGATGACACCACCGGGCGGCGCGGCACGGTCTACCTGTTGTTCAGCCAGTCGCGGGAGGCGATGATCATGTGCCAGTCGCCCGAGGGAACCGACTGCACCGGGCTGATGAGGCGGACGATCCGCTGAGCGGCAGGCGCGGTGAAGTCCCCATCGACCTCCCGGCTCCGATCGGCCGGAGATTGCCGTCAGTCAACCCGGCGATCGGTTGGTCGCGGAAGCGTCTTGACGGGAGAACGAGATGGGCGTCAACTGACGCCGTTGGAGTGGTTGACTGGTTGTACTCGTTGATGGAGGGCAGACCTATCGATGAATCGTCCAAAACCCCAACCCTGAAGCCGGCAACGACAGGCCGGCAAACGCCACGGTGAGTGGCGAAACCCCGAAGCCCCGCGCAATCATCGCGGGGCTTCGCATTTGCCGAGCACGCTGCCGAAATGCACCTCACAGTGCACTCGTCGCCCGGCCGCCGAGGGCATGTTGAAGTTCGTGGCGGGCAATCGCTGCGGTCACTCGGCAGCCCGAGACCACCCCTGCGAGTGGTCGTCGATTGCCACGAACCAGGTTGGCCGCTACGGTGAAACGAGAAAGCCGCCGAATGAGTCGGTGGCAGGCTGATCGCGTGAGCCTGAGGGTCGACGTAATCAGCCGACGCGATGCCCTTGACGCATGACGGACGACCGCCGAAGTGGCCGGATGCTCTGATCGTTGGCAGGATGGAGCTTGACGTATCGCCGGAGTGATTGGATCGAGGAGAGACGCGATGGAGCGAAGTGCGAGCGTGTTCGGCCGGCTGGTCGCGATCGTCCTCGTCGGGGTCGCGATCGCCTGTGCTTGGCTGCCGTCGATACAAGACCGGGCCAACCAACAGGTCGATGACGGGCTGAAGCGGGCAGTCGTCAGCTTTGCGGCTGCGAAGACATTGAATGCCGCCATCTCCGTTGCCCAGGGAACGGAACTCGCGTTTCAGCCTGTCGGGGTTGGAGTCACGGTGACGCTGGGTCAGGCACTCGACCCGCTCAACGATCTGGCCGAACAGTTCGCCACCCTGATGCTGACGGCCAGCGTCGCTTTTGGCGTGCAGAAGGTGCTGCTCGCCATCGGTGCTCACTGGCTCGTGTCGGCGGCCGTTACAGGTGTTGCCTTCGTGTGGGCTCTGCTGTGGTGGCGTGGTCGCGCGCCCCGCTGGTTATCGCGCGTGCTGCTCGTGCTGATCGTGGTCCGCTTCGCAATTCCGGTCATCACCGTCGGCAGCGACTGGGTGTTCCAGAACTTTCTCGCCAGCAACTACGAGCAAGCTCAGGGCGCGTTGGACAAGATTTCGATGACGGCGAGTTCGACCGGCGTACCGCTGCCAGAGAAAGCCAAAGACGAGGGCTTCTGGGAAAAGATCAAGCGGTGGACCGAGGTCGGCGAAAAGCTCGACCCTCGGGCGTGGATCTCGGATCTGGAGGGGACGCTGGGTCGGGTCGCCGACCATATCGTCGATGTCATGGTCGTGTTCGTCATGCAGACGATCATCGTGCCGCTCTTCCTACTCTGGGTGTTGCTCAAAACCGCGGGCGGCATGGTGTTTGGGCGGACCTCGCCAGCCGCATGACGACTCGGAGTCGCCGACACCGAAGAGGAGACCGCCTGTCGTCCCGACAACGGACCAGATTGGTCGGCGCGGGGAACTTTTTGTCCAGTAGATGCGTCTGGTGCATGAAATCGAGTCCGCACCGAGGAGCACGGACCTCAGCCCGACCGATCTGTCGCGTCAAACCCGCGTTCCGGCGAACCGCATCAGCCAGATCGTTGACGGCAAGTGCGGGATCACCGGCCACACCGCCCTTCGTCTCGCGCGGTGGTTCGGCACGAGCCCGCAGTTCTGGATGAATCTGCAGGCGCTCCACGACGTGCGCTCGGCCGAGCAGCAGGCTGGGCCGCAAATCCGAAGCCTTTCGACCGAGCCTGGTCACCGCAAGACCGCCCATCCGCGTCCGCTGTAAGGCGTGACGCACATATCGGGAGCTCTTCATCCGACGGTCACCGCAGGCGTAAAAAAGCCGCCTCGAGAGGCGGCTTCAAGTGCTGGAATCGGTTGGCTCCCCGACCTGGACTCGAACCAGGGACCTGCGGATTGACAGCCCCGATCCAGACCCCGCGAGGCGAGACACTACACCAATTACCACTAAGGCGCGCAAGTGAAACGGTGCAGAAAGTCATGGGTGCCGCGATCGGCCCTCGGGATGGCCTCAGTTCCTGCCAGTTCAACGCAGGCGCCGTGCGGTCGCTCGACCAGCGCAAGGTCGTTGCCGCGCTTTCAGCTTAGACAGCAGACACTTCGGCCAAGCGTCGCCTCGCCTTGATGGGTTGCACGGCAGCGAGCCGCTCCGGCTGCTGATGCAGTTCCCACAGATCTACTGCTTCCTGCATGCGCAGCCAGCTCTCGGGCGAGTGACCGAGCGCCTTCGCGATGCGCGCGGCGAACTCGACGGTAAGCCCGCGCCGCTCGCGCAGCAGCGCCGATAGCGTGACGCGGTGCACGCCGATCGCATCGGCGAATGCCTCCTGCGTCATATTCAGGGCCGGCAGCACGTCTTCACGCAGCACGGCGCCGGGATGCGTCGGGCGCCGCCTCGTATCGCGCAGACTCTTCATCAGTGGTAGTCCTCCAGGTCAACATCCAAGGCGTCGCCGCTCTCCAGCCGGAACGTCAGCCGCCAATTGCCGGATACTGTAACGGCGTAGGCGCCGGCGCGGGTGCCCTTGAGCGGGTGCCAGCGCCACCCCGGCATGTCCATGTCCGCAGGCTTGGTCGCCGCGTCCAAGCGATCAAGCATGCGCTCCAGCCGCGCCGCGAACTGCGGCGGAATGCCGCGGCTGTCGCTGCGCCGAAAGAAGCGCTCAAGTCCCTTGTGCCGGAATGTGCGGATCATCGTACAGCGCACCCGGCGGCATTGTAGCGCTATACGCTACACCGCATCCGACGTTGCAGGATGGCGCGGCCGGCCGCGCGCTTCAATGCGCCACGGCCAAGCCTTCGAGGAGATCGACGATGCTCAGATCCGGTCGCACCGCGCGCGCCGCGACAAATTGCAGTGCGAGCAGTTCGCCGCGCAGCCGGCGGCCCGTACGGTAGGGTCGCCCCGCGGCGAGCTTGATCGCCTGACGTTCGGAGGCGCGCAGCCGCGGCCACAGCAGCCGGCCTTCGGCGTCGCGCGGCAGGGTGCCGGTCGCGGCCAGGGCGCGCAAGGTCGCGCTGACCTCGGCCAGGCTTGCAGGAGGAAACACGCCGTCGAGCTGCGACTTGTCGCAGCGCCGGAGGCGCCCCGCCACCCGCAGCCGCGGGCGGCCCGCCGACGACATGGGTCGTGGCACTTGCCAGAAGTCGGGCGAGCGGCGCAGGGCTATGTCGCCGTGCTCGCCATGCTCCGCCGTTGCCCGCGCCACGGGAGATTCGCCCCTACGCGCCTGCGTTCGTGAACCAGGCGCGGTGATCGACAAAGCCCGCGCCGAAGTCGAGCGTGAGGCGCCATTCGACGCCGCGGTGATCCCATCCCTCGCGCATTTCGAGCTTCGGTCCGGCGGTGCCGGACAAGTACGCGACCTCCAGTCCCGGCACGCGCTGGGGGTCGGCGACCAGGTACCACCTGGTCGCGCTGTAGCCGTCCAGTCTCGGCTCGACCAGCAGCTGCAGGTTCGAGAACGGATTGACTTTCGCCGTCTGCACGGCCGCGACATCGGCGAGTTCCTGCTCCGCCTTTGCTTCGAGCGCCGCCGGCACGATCAGGAAGGCGGGCGCCGCGTCGATCAGTGTGCGCGAGTCCACTGCCGTTTGCAGGCGCATCAGCTTGCGCCCTTCGGACAGCGTGGTGAACGAGATTGCGCCGGTGGTGCCGAGGTTGCCGTGGTCCGTATGGAACATCGCCTTCGTGTCGTCCATCACCGGACCCAGCCCGGACGCGCCCCGCAGCACTGACACGCTCTCGCCCGCCACCGTATTGGCGGCTGAGACTGCCGCGGTCCGCACCGCCGTCTCGATCGCTCCCCACTGGTCGTTGACGATCAACTCGTGCGTGGCACCAAAGATCACGGCATGCGAGTAGATACGGTAGGCCTCTTTCGCGCTGGCGATCGTGCCGCGCCTGACCTCGCCGTGCTCGTTGGTGCGCTGCAGGGCGGGGAAGTTGCCGACCTTGAAGATCGTCTTCTCGCGGAAGTCGGTGGCCTCGACCACCTTCGCCACGCGCAGCAGCGGCGAAAGCATCGGGGTGTACTGCGCCTGCAGCGCGTTGTTCAGCCCGACGGTGCCGGCGAAGGCGAAGTCGCTGGTGGTGTGCAGGTTGCGGCCGAACAGCTCGCCCGGCGTCAGATTGTCGGGGTTGACTGCGCACCGAGCCGAACACGTAGCGGTCCGGGTCGGTCGAAGTGAAGGGGCGCAGGACCTGCACAAGTTGCGGCAGCAGGACCAGCGTGCGACGGTCGCCGTTCTTGGTCTTGCCCAGGCTGGCGATGCCGGCGTCGAGATCGATATCGCGCTAGCGCAGCGCCAGCAGCTCGCCGCGTCGGGCGCCGGTGGTGATCGCCATCAACGCCAGCGCGTACAGGCGCGGGTACTGCGACGCCTTGCAGGCGGCGAACAGGCGGGTGCGTTCGTCGTCGAGAAAGCGGACGCGGCCATCGGCCTCGGGCAGTCGCTTGATGCCGCGGCAGGGATGCACCCAGGCGCGCGGTGCGAGCCGCTGCTCGATACCCCAGGTGAACACGGCGGCGATCGCCTGCATGTAGCGGTTCAGCGTGGCGGGCGTCTTGTCTACGGCGCCTGCCTTCGGCTTGTAGATCGGCCGGCGCTCGAAATCCAGGCCCTTGAAGGTCAGCGCCGGCTGCTTGCGCAGTTCCTCGCGGGCGGCGTGGATCAGGTCGGCGTCGACCTGTTCGAGAGTGAACTCGCCGAGCAGCGCCGCCCAGGCGGAAAGGCGTTGCGTCCGGGTGATGTCGCGGCCCGTGTACGCGGCCATGTAGCGGTGGATCAGGTCGCGCACTGCAAGCGCGGCCGGCCGCTCTGCCAGCGAGCGCAGGCGGGTGGCGATGCCCTCGGGCGCGGTGGCGGCGAGCGACACCGCCGTGGGGTTCTGCAACAGTGTCGTCATCTTCATCTCCGAAAGGGCCGGAAAACCGGCGGACTCGCGGAGTCCGGAAGAAAATGCCGACAGATCAGGCACTTATGGCTCCCCGACCTGGACTCGAACCAGGGACCTGCGGATTAACAGTCCGTCGCTCTACCGACTGAGCTATCGGGGAAAAGGCGCGCGATTATATCCACACGCGTGCTTCGGGGCGTTCGGCCATCAGTCGCGCAGCACCGCTGCCAGCGCGTCGCAGACGTAGTCGATGTTCCTGCTGTTCAGCGCCGCCACGCAGATGCGGCCGGTCGACACGGCGTAGATGCCGAACTCGCTTCGCAACCGCTCGACCTGCGCCGCGCTGAGCCCCGAATACGAGAACATGCCGTTCTGCGCCAGCACGTGGCTGAAGTCGACCTTGACGCCGCGCGCCTTCAGGCCGGCGACGAGGGCGCTGCGCATGGCCTTGATGCGGTTGCGCATCTCGGCCAGTTCCTCCTCCCACATCGCCCGCAGCCGCGGGTCGGCGAGCACGGCGGCGACGATGCTGCTGCCGTGGGTGGGCGGATTGGAGTAGTTGGTGCGGATCACGCGCTTCAGCTGGCTCAGCACGCGCGCCGACTCGTCGGCGCTGGCGGTGGCGATGGTCAGCGCGCCGACCCGTTCGCCGTACAGCGAAAACGACTTCGAGAACGAACTGGCAACGAAGAACGACAGGCCGGAGTCGGCGAACAGCCGCACGGCCGCGGCGTCGGCATCGACACCTTCGCCGAATCCCTGGTAGGCGATGTCGAGCATCGGCACCAGCGCGCGTTCCTGGCAGATGCGCGCCACTTCGCGCCACTGCTCGATCGACAGGTCGACGCCGGTCGGGTTGTGGCAGCAGGCGTGCAGGGCGATGATCGTGCCGGCCGGCGCCGCGCTCAGGGCGGCGCGCATGCCGGCGAAGTCGAGGCCGTGCGTCCGCGGGTCGTAATAGGGATAGGTCGAGACCTTGAAGCCGGCGCTTTCGAACAAGGCGCGGTGGTTCTCCCAGCTCGGGTCGCTGATCATGACCGTTTCGAGGCCGCTCACCCGCCTCAGGAAGTCGGCCCCGATCTTCAGGGCGCCGGTGCCGCCGAGCGCCTGGGCGGTGACGAGCCTGCCGGCGGCAATCAGCGGCGAGCTCTCACCGAACAGCAGCTTTTGCACCGCGGCGTCGTAGGCGGCCAGACCCTCGATCGGCAGATAACCCCGCGGGACACCGGCCTCGACGCGGGCCCGCTCGGCCTCACGAACGGCGCGAAGCAACGGAATGCGGCCGTTGTCGTCGGTATAGACGCCGACTCCAAGGTTGACCTTGGTCGGTCGCGGATCGGCGGCGAAGGCTTCGGTCAGGCCGAGGATCGGGTCGCGCGGCGCCAGCTCGACTGCCTGGAAGATGGAGTCAGTCATGTTATTGATATCAATCTGTTATCAGAGATTCTTCATGTGAAATCTAATGCTTGCGACGGATGACTCGTCGCGATTTGCCGCCGCCGTGCAGTCTACACGGCGGCAATCTGCTGACTGGTCGCAAGCCTCCGATGGCGGCTTGATGCGGCGCAAGACCGCGAGGCTTGCCGCCGGTGGCTGCGCGAACTGCTCCCCGCCTACCATGTCGTGGGTGGTCTGTGCGTAACTATTTGAAAGATAGAGCGCCAATGCAAGCAAAGCCTCAATCTGGGGGCTAGGTTTTTTCCGCTTCGCCGACTAACATTCGCCGGTTCTCGCGTCGTACTGCACCGCAATACTCCCGTGTCCGAAGGTCTTTCCCAGTCGCCGTTTCGCCTGAAGCTGCCGTTTTCGCCGGCGGGCGACCAGCCGCAGGCGATCGCCAAGCTGATTGCTGGCCTGAATGACGGGCTGGTCTGCCAGACGCTGCTGGGCGTCACCGGTTCGGGCAAGACCTTCACGATGGCCAATGTCATCCAGGCGATCGGCGTGCCGACGCTGGTGCTGGCGCCGAACAAGACGCTCGCCGCCCAGCTCTACGCCGAGATGCGGGAGTTCTTCCCCGACAACGCGGTCGAGTACTTCGTCTCCTATTACGACTACTACCAGCCCGAGGCGTACGTACCTTCCCGCGACCTGTACATCGAGAAGGACTCAAGCATCAACGAGCACATCGAGCAGATGCGCCTGTCGGCGACCAAGTCGCTGCTGGAGCGGCGCGACACGGTGATCGTGGCCACCGTTTCGGCGATCTACGGCATCGGTAACCCGGGCGACTACCACGCGATGATCCTGGTACTGCGCCA
>CALLWN010000138.1 GCA_938016505.1 uncultured Sphingomonadaceae bacterium | reverse complement strand
ATATCCGCAACGCGCCCGACGGCCTGCTCCGCGGCCAGCGCCCGGAAGACTATGATCTCTACGCCGTCCACGCCGGGGGGCGGGCGATCCTCGATGCCGTCGAGACCGGCCTGAAGCTCGCTTCCGACCGGCTCGCCACCTCCCGCTCGGTCCTGCGCGATTTCGGCAACATGTCTTCGGCGACCATCATGTTCATCCTCGAGCGGCTGATGGCGGCCCCGCGTGGCGGCAGCGGCCCGGAAACCGGCCTGGCGATGGCCTTCGGCCCCGGGCTTGCCTGTGAAACCTTCCGCTTCCGCCGGCTCTGACCCGACCCGGTCGGGCGGCGGACCGGCCGCAAGTGCGCTCTTTGCGTGGCGCACTCTCTCCCGGCGGGCCTGCGAACCGGAGTGGATGGACACCGAGACCGTCAGCGCTGCCGATTTCGCAGCCTGTCTTGCCGACCTCGAGAGGGTCAACCGCCTCACCCTCGCCACCCGACCGACATTGCGCTTTCTTGACCGGCTGACCGCCGGCTGGCCGCCGGGCACCGAGCTCCGCATCCTCGACGCCGGATCCGGCCAGGGCGAAATGCTGCGCAGCATCCACCGCTGGGCGACCGCCCGCAGCCTCGTGCCGCGCCTGACCGGGGTCGATCTCGCCCCCCATGCTGCAGCTGCCGCACGCGCGGCAACCCCGCCAGACCTGGCGATCGAATGGGTGACCGCCGACATCTTCGACGTCAACCCCCGCTTTGCGCCTCACGCCATCACCAGCGCGCTGTTCGCGCATCATCTCGATGATGCCGGGGTCGTCCGCTTCCTGCGCTGGATGGAGGCGACGGCAACCCACGGCTGGTTCGTCAACGACCTCCACCGCCACTGGTTCGCTCACCATGGCTTCGCCTTGCTGGCGGCCGTCATGCGCTGGCATCGCTTCGTGCGCCACGATGGTCCGCTTTCGGTCGCGCGGGCCTTCGTCCCGGCAGACTGGGCGAGGTATCTCGGCGAGGCCGGGGTGGCAGGCGCCGTTGTCTCCTGGCACCTGCCGTTCAGGCTCTGCGTGGCACGGTGGAAGTCATGAGTGCCCACCGGCCCGACGCGCTCGTTGCCGGCGGCGGCCTCGCCGGCGCTGCCGCTGCCGCATGGCTCGCGCGCGGCGGGCTGAAGGTGAAGCTCCTCGAGCGCGACCTCCACCCCCAGCACCGGATCTGCGGGGAGTTCCTGTCTTGGGAGGCGCAGGCGGCGCTGGCCGATCTCGGGGTTGACCTTGCGCGGCTCGGGGCCGTCCCGATCCGCAATGTCCGGCTCGTCGCAGGCGCGCGGGTCGTCACGGCTCCGCTCGGCTTCACCGGCCAGTCGCTCACCCGCCACCGCCTCGATGCCGCGCTTCTCGAAACTGCCGCTCACGCCGGTGTCGAGGTGCAGCGCGGCTGCCAGGTGCGGTCGCTCGAGCCCGACGGCACGCTTGCGACCAGCTTTGGCCCGATGCGGAGCGCCGTCACCGTCGTTGCAACTGGCAAGCACGCCCTGCGCGGCGCCTTCCGCACCCACGAGGGCACGCTCGACCACCAGCTCGGCTTCAAGAATTACTTCCGGCTCCAGCCGGCCATGCGCGAAGCGCTTGCCGACCATGTCGAGATCATCCTCTTCGAAGGTGGCTATGCCGGGCTCCAGCTGGTCGAGCGGCAGATGGCCAACCTGTGCCTGCTTGTCTCGGCTGCGCGTTACCGGGCCGCGGGGGGGCGCTTCGAGGCGCTTCTCGCCAGCCTCTGTGCGGAAACACCCCACCTTGCCGCGAGGCTCGCCGGCGCCGTGCCTCTGCTCGACCGGCCGCTCGCGATCAGCCGGGTTCCCTATGGCTTTCTGTGGAAGCCGGGCCCCGACGCACCGCCCCTGCGCCTGCCGGTGGGCGATCAGGCGACCGTGATCCCGAGCTTCACCGGCGATGGCATGGGGCTTGCGCTGCATGGCGCGCGGCTCGCTGCCACCGCGATTCTCGACGGGACCGGGGCGCCCGCCTATGCTGCAGCGCTCGCCCGCGATGCCGGCCCCGCGGTCGGGCGGGCGACCCTCATGCAGAAGCTCGTCGGCGAGGCGCCGGCGCGGCAGGCCCAGCTCGTCGCTCTTGCCCGCCTTGCGCCCGGCCTTCTCACCCTTTCGGCACGGCTGACGAGGCTCCGGCCCGCAGCCGTCGAGGCCGCATCTGGCGTGGGGGCACGCGGGCGCGCCCGCTTCGCCTGAGCGGCCCTGCCGGCCGCACCCGAAAAACGTCTATTTCAGGTGCTGAGCGAGATACTTGTTCATCTCGAACATGGTGCAGCTGTCACGGCCGAACACGCGCTTCAGCGTCGCGTCGGCGTTGATCCGGCGCTTGTCCTTCGGATCCTGGAGATTGTTGGCCTTGATATAGTCCCACACGCGCTTGACGGCCTCGCCCCGCGCGATCGCGGCCGCGCCGACAATGGCGGCGAGCTCTGCCGAAGGCGTGAGCGGAGTCTGCAGCGCATTCGGTTTCCTGGTTGCCATCGAACCCTTCTCCCTTCACCCAAAGACCCTGGTCCTCCCACGACCCCGTTCCGTCCGTGTCGCGGGAGGAGGCCATGCGCCGAAACATTCACGAAACACAATGGGGGAGTGGTTCCTGCGCGTGCAATTCGTCGGGCGTGGCGCGATGACGCTCCCAGGGCACCCCTGCGCTGCAGGCAAGGGCGTGCCGATCCCCGTGCAAAGATCGTTAACAATGTTGAGGCAGCCATCGTGCTAGGACATGCATGTGCTATTGACGCTGATGGAGCTGACCATGCGATGCGCCGTGGTGGATGATGACCGGGCCCAGGCCGAACTGGTGCGCAGCCTGCTCGAACGGGCCGGCCACCATTGCGACATGATGGCCTCGGGCCGGGCGCTCGTCAGCCGGCTGCGCCACGAGACCTACGATCTCGTGGTCCTCGACTGGTGCATGCCTGGCCTCGACGGAGTCGAGGTTCTGCGGATGCTCCGCCAGGGCCCCTATGCCGCGACCCCGGTGCTGATGCTGACCTCGCGCGCCGATCATGACGACGTCGTCGCCGGCCTTGAGGCCGGTGCCGACGACTATATCGTCAAGCCGCTGGTCCCCGAAGTGTTCCTTGCCCGCGTCGAGGCGATCCTGCGACGCGCCGGGATGCAGCGGCCGACCGCGCCGCTGGTGCGGTTCGGACCCTACAGCTTCGACCGCGCCAGCGAGACGGTCAGCTTCAACGGCCAGCAGGTGAAGCTCACCGCCAAGGAATTCGCCCTCGCGCTCACCTTCTTCGAGAATCTTGCCCGCCCGCTCGCCCGCTCCTGGCTCCTCGAAACCGTGTGGGGCACCGCCGCCGACCTTGAATCGCGCACGCTCGACGCCCATGTCTCGAAGGTGCGCGCCAAGCTCAACTTGCGCGCAGAAACCGGCTACAGGCTGCTCCCGGTCTATTCCTATGGTTACCGTCTGGAGCGCGCCGTGACCGACGATGACATGCCCGCCGAATTTCCTCGGCCCACCGGGGAGCCACAGCCCGTTCGCCAATGATCCCGATCGTCGCCCCCCTGCTGCTTCTGATGGCGACCGCCTCGGTCGCGCCCCGCGAAGGCGAGGCGGGAGCAGCCGTGCGCCCGGCCGACAGCGGCGACTTCGTCGTCTACGAGACGGACGCGGGTGACACGCTCGCCGGGCTCGCCGAGGCGCATTTCCAGGACCCCGCCGACTGGCGCCGAGCCCGCGCCGCCAATCCTGTGGCCCTCGCCGGCATGGGCCCGGCGACGCCGCTGGCCGCCGGTACCAGGCTCAGGCTCGATACCGCCTGGCTCCGGCGGACCCCGGTTGCAGCCGAGATCGTCGGCTTCCGCGGCGATGTCCGGATTCTCGCGGGCGGCGCCGAGCGACCGGCGCGCGTCGGGGCGAGGCTTCACGAAGGCGATGGCCTTGCGACCGGGGCGATCGGCTTCGTGACCGTCAGGCTGCCCGATGGCACCGAGGTCTCACTGCCCACGTCAAGCGCGATCCGTTTCGACCGGCTGCGCCGCTACAGCCTGAACGGCGCGCTCGACCGGCGGATCCGGATCCTCTCGGGCCGCACGACCTCGAGGGTTGTGCCGCTTCGCGATCCGACGAGCCGTCACCTGATCTCGACGCCGGTCGGGGTCGCTGCGGTCCGCGGAACCGCGTTCCGGGTCGGCTACACGCCGGGTCTCGGCCGGGCCTCGGCCGGCGTCCTCGAGGGGAAGGTCGGAGTCACATCGGGGGGCATGGCCGAACGCTTGCTTCCCGCCGGAACCGGGCTCGTCTTCTCGGCTGCCGGGCCCGGCCCGGTGACGCGCCTTCCCGCGCCTCCGGTCGCCCTCGAGATGCCGGCCCTGCAGCCGGCCGCCACGGCGCGCTTCGCGGTTCGCCCGCTTCCGGGGGTCAGCTTCCGCGCCACTGTCGCCACCGACCCGGCCATGCGCGACCCCATTCACGAGGCCGTGTCGAGCGATGGCCGCTTTGCCATTCCCGGGCTTCCGGCAGGGCGCTACCATCTCGAGGTGACAGCGATCACCGCCGAGGGTCTGGAAGGGCTTCCGGCCCGCTTCAGCTTCGACATGCCCGCAGCCGCAGCCGCCGATGGAGGCAGCGGCGCTGCCGGCCCTTCCCCCGCTCCGGTCGATCAGGATCCCGACCCCGCTTCGCCGCGCGCTCTGCTTGCAGGCAATCCGTTCGACGAGGGTCCGGCGGAACTGGCTGGCCCGGTGGCGCGGCTGTGGACAGAGGTCTTCGGCAGGGTGGAACCGGAGGAAGGCGACAGTTCCGAGGGCATTGAGGACCTGCCTGATGTCGTGTCCAGTGGCGGAGCCACGCTGTGGTCGCTCGGACCGGGTGCAGGCCTGCTGGCCGAACAGCCGGGAGCCCCGGGGTGGGGCCCGGTCGTCGGTCGTGGCAGCGCTGGTGCGGGCAGGTGGCCGGTCGGGCCTGCCGGCCCGGCCTTGCCGCTGCGTGATCTCGCCGATTTTCCCGATC
>CALLWN010000137.1 GCA_938016505.1 uncultured Sphingomonadaceae bacterium | reverse complement strand
GTGGAAGCAGTCGAGTGGAGTGTCATCATCCCCCGTTGTCGAGGCCGTGTGCCTGCGGCAGGGAAAGCCTAGAGGGAGGAACGGCCATGGGCAATCTCTTCGACATGACGGGGCAGGTGGCCGTTGTCACCGGCTCGTCGCGCGGGATCGGCAAGGCGATTGCCCACCGCATGGCCGAACATGGCGCGCAAGTCGTGGTGTCCAGCCGCAAGGCGGACGCCTGCGCTGCCGCGGTTGCAGAAATCAACGCCGCCGTGGGGCGGGAGGCCGCCGTCTCCTGCCCGGCCAACATCTCTTCCAAGGAGGAGTTGCAGGCGCTGGCTGACTTCGCGATGGCGCGCTTCGGCAAGGTGACAGCGCTCGTCTGCAATGCAGCCTCCAACCCCTATTTCGGGCCGATGGCGGGGATTGCCGACGAGCAGTTCGTGAAGATCCTCATGAACAATGTCGTCTCCAACCACTGGCTCATCCAGATGCTTGCACCCCAGATGCTTGAGCGGGGCGCGGGCGCGATCATCGTCATCTCGTCAATCGGCGGGCTCAAGGCTTCGACCGTCATCGGCGCCTACAATGTCTCGAAGGCCGCCGACCTTCAGCTGGTGCGCAACTATGCCGCCGAATTCGGGCCGCGCGGGGTGACGGTCAATGCGATCTGCCCCGGTCTCATCCAGACGGACTTCGCCCGGGCGCTCTGGGAGAACCCCGAGATCCTCGCCCAGGCGACCTCAGGTTCGGCACTGAAGCGGATCGGCCAGCCCGACGAGATCGCGGGCCTCGCCGTCTTTCTCGCGTCGAGGGCCGGCGCCTTCACCCCCGGCCAGGGTTTCGTGATCGACGGCGGCGCCACCATCGTCTGAGCCGGCCGGAGCCGGTGTGCGGCTGCCGGCCGGGCGCTTGCCAGACGGTCCGGCGCGCCTATGTTGCGCAGCGAGGAGGAGCGGCCATGAACGTGATTGCCGACGCGCTCGCCCGCGACATCGGGCAGATGGAGGATCTGCTGCACCGGCAGAAGGCGGCCTTCACTGCTGAACTGCCGGTCTCGGCTGATGCGCGCAAGGATCGGTTGCGCCGCGCCGTCGACCTGGTGATTCGCCATGCCGACGGCTTCGTGAAGGCGCTCTCCGACGATTTCGGCCACCGCTCGGCCGAGCAGTCGCTGATGACCGACATCATGGCTTCGGTCAAACCGCTGAAGCATGCGCTTGCCCATGTCGAGCGCTGGATGAAGCCCGAGCGCCGCCGGCTCGACTTCCCGCTCGGCCTTCTCGGCGGGCGTGCCCATGTCGAGTGGGTGCCCAAGGGGGTTGTCGGGATCATCTCGCCGTGGAATTTCCCGGTCAACCTGACCTTCGCGCCGCTTGCCAACGTGCTGGCCGCCGGCAACCGGGCGATGATCAAGCCCTCCGAGTTCACCCCGGCGACCTCCGAGCTCATGGCGCGCGCGATTGCCGAAGCCTTCGACCCGGCCGAGGTGGCCGTTGTGACCGGCGGTCCGGAGATCGGCAAGGCCTTCTCGGGTCTTGCCTTCGACCATCTCATCTTCACCGGCGCGACCGCCGTCGGCCGCCACGTGATGGCAGCAGCCGCCAGGAATCTCGTGCCCGTCACCCTCGAGCTTGGCGGCAAATCGCCCACAATCGTCTCGCGCTCGGCCGATATCGCCCAGGCGACCCAGCGGATCGCCATGGGCAAGCTCATGAACGCCGGCCAGATCTGCCTCGCGCCGGACTGGCTTCTGGTACCGGCCGAGAAGGAGGCCGAGATCATCGACGGGCTCAAGGTCGCAACAGCGGCCATGTATCCGACGATGCTTGTCAACCCCGACTACACCAGCGTCATCTCGAAGCGGCACCGCGACCGGCTGGACGCCCATGTGGCCGATGCGGCCGCCAAGGGAGCGCGCGTCATCGAAGTGAACCCGGCCGGCGAGGACTTCACGAAGCAGAATACCAACAAGATGCCGCTCATCCTCCTCGCCGACGTGACCGACGACATGACGGTGATGCAGGAGGAGATTTTCGGGCCCCTTCTCCCCATCGTCCGCTACCAGACGATCGACGAGGCGATCGCGCGCATCAATGGCCGCGACCGGCCGCTCGGGCTCTACTGGTTCGGCACCGATGCCGCCGAGGAACGGCGCGTGCTCGACCGCACCATCTCGGGCGGTGTCACCATCAACGATGTCATCTTCCATGTCGCGGCCGAGGATCTGCCGTTCGGTGGCATCGGCCCATCGGGCATGGGCAATTACCATGGGCATGACGGCTTCAGGACCTTCAGTCACCCGAAGGCGGTCTACCGCCAGCCGAAGCTCGATGTCGCCGGCCTCGCCGGGTTCCGCCCGCCCTATGGCGAGAAGACCAGGAAGGCGCTCGCGCGCGAACTGAAGCCGTGACGCGGGTGCCTTGACGGCACGCCCCGGGGGGTCAGCCGTCGAGCACGCGTTTGAGGTGCTGGATGTCGCGGTCGAGCTCGTGGTCCTGCGCGCGCAGTTCCTCGATCCGCTTGACGGCGTGCATGACGGTCGTGTGGTCGCGCCCGCCGAAGCGCCGGCCGATCTCGGGAAGCGAGCGCGGGGTGAGCTGCTTGGCGAGATACATGGCGACCTGGCGCGGCCGCGCCACCTCGCGCGCCCGGCGCGGGGAGACGAGATCGTTCAGCTTCAGCCGGTAATGTTCCGCCACCCGGCGCTGGATGTCGTCGATGGTGAGCTTCCTGGTATGGGCCCGCAGCAGGTCGGCCAGCACCTCGCGGGCGAAATCGACATCGACCGGCCGCCCGGTCAGATTGGCATAGGCGATGACCCGGTTGAGCGCGCCCTCGAGTTCGCGGACATTGGCGACGATCCGCCGGGCCAGAAACTCCACCACCGGGTCGGGCACGTCGGCCGCTGGCATGGCGGCCACCTTGGCTTTCAGGATGTTGAGCCTGAGCTCATAGTCGGCCGGGTTGATGTCGGCGACCAGTCCCCAGGCGAGGCGCGACTGGATGCGGCTTTCGATCCCCTCGAGGTTCTGAGGACTCCGGTCGGCCGAAATCACCAGCCACCGCCCGGCGCCGATGATCTCGTTCATGGTGTGGAAAAACTCTTCCTGGGTCGATTCCTTCCCCGCGATGAACTGGACATCGTCGATCATGAGGAGATCCGCCGAGCGCAGCCGTTGCTTGAAGCGGATCGTCTCGCGCTCGCGAAGCGCTGCCAGAAACTCGACCATGAAGCGTTCGGCCGACAGATAGACGATGCGCGCGCCGGGCAGCCGCGTCATCACGCTCTGGCCGATGGCGTGCATCAGGTGGGTCTTGCCGAGGCCGGTGGGCCCGTGGAGGAACAGCGGGTTAAAGCCGGCAGACTGGCCTTGTCCCACGGCATTGGCGAGCGTCTGGGCCGCATTGATGGCAAGTTCGTTCGACTTGCCGGTCACGAACTGGTCGAAGCTGTAGCGGGGCTCGAAGGCGGGCAGGCCGACCGTTTCCGAAGCCGCCGCCGGGCTCCGGTCGCTGCCGTGGGTCGCGGCCGTCGAGGCAGGGCCTGTCGCGGGTGGCCCACCAGGGCCCGCTTCAACGCGGATCTGCGCAACGCCCTCGATCCGCTCGGCGAGCGCAGCCGTGATGGAGTCGCCGAAGTGGCTCTTCACCCAGTCGGCCATGAAGCGGGATGGCATTTCGAGCACGGCGCAGTCGCCATCGATCCGGCGCAGTGCCAACGGTTCGAGCCAGCTGGCAAAGTCCTCGGCGCCGATCGACCGGCGCAGCGCCTGCTTGGCCGCGGCAAACCCCGCCAGCTCGATCCCGGTGTCCGCCCCGATGGCGGCCCGCATGGGCGACCTGGCTGCTGACAAGGGGTCGTTCTGCGCGGAGACAGGAAATGGCTGCCCGTGGTACGGCATCAGGAAACGGACTCCAATCTCGAGAGGGGACAAGGGCTGGCATGGCCAGCCATGGGACTGGCTGGCTTTCAGCGCGCGCTGCGAAGCCCGAAGCCGACCTCCGGCATGGCCGGCCTCGCTGCCAGGGCACCGGTCCAGCTGATGGCCACACATCTGCAGCCTTCGTGCCCTTGAGGCATCGGGTGCCCTGCCTGTTCGCCTCGGCCTGTCCTGTCCCCTCGCATCGTTCGCTCGCCTCCTCATCCGCCGCCCAAAAGCCGGCACAAACTTGTCCAGGCCACCGAGTCGTCTCGGTGGGTGGTATTTTCAGAACGGGTTTTGGCGATCCGACCCGCCCCGCTTCTGCCCTGTGTTCGTGGAACCGGACCCTGAGTCGGAACCTTGCCCTTTCAGACTCGGCCCCGCAGCCCGGCGTTGCTCACTAAAACAAACTCCGGACGGCGCCGGCAAGGGCCAGAAATTCACGAAACTGCAAATAATTCGGTTGACAGCCCAACCCGTTCGGGAACCGAGCTTATTCGATAAGCCGCTGAAATATCGCTGATAAAATATGACATTCCGATTGCATCGAGGCGAATCGGGAGCCGTGTCAACCTCTCAGCTCTCGGTCTCAACCGGCTGAATCCGGCCGAAATGCGCCCCCATCGCGCGCGCGAGCCACATGACAGTTCGATGAACAGGATATGACAGAGCGCGGGCCTGGGCCGACCGGCGCCCGCGTGACGACGCTCTGGCCGAAACCGGAGTCAGGCTTCAGGAAGTGCAGCGATCCGCTTCGAAAGGCGCGAAATTTTGCGCGATACGGTGTTCCGGTGCAAAACCCCGCGCGACACGCCCCGCATAAGCTCGGGCTGGGCAGCCGCCAACGCCACCATCGCCTCCGCCCGCGCACCCGATTCGATCGCCGATTCGACCCGCTTCACAAAGGTCCGGATCCGCGACTTGCGGGCCTTGTTCACGGCCGCGCGGCGCGCATTGCGGCGGATGCGCTTCTCGGCCGAGGGGGAATTCGCCATGTGGTCCAATCACTCCGAAGTAACGGGCCGCGCAGAGGAGCCCCTGCGCGAGACAGCGCCGGGCATAGTCATACGCCCCCTGCCGGTCAAGGCATCAGCGCCAGCGCGAGGTGCGCCCTCAGCGCTGGCACCTCGGGCAGGCATAGGTGGCGCGGCCCAGATGCTCAAATCGGCGGATCGGGCCTCCGCAGCTTTCGCAGCGCTCGCCACCGCGGCCATAGACACGGAACTGGTGCTGGAAGGTGCCGAGTTCGCCGGAGACAGCGACATGGTCGCGCAAGGTCGAGCCGCCCGCAGCGATCGCCTCGACGAGCACGGCCTTGACCGCCCGTGCCAGCCGGTCGAGCCGGGGGCCTGCAATCCGTCCGGCCGCCCGCGCTGGTGCGATCCGGGCGCGGAACAGCGCCTCGTTCGCGTAGATGTTGCCAAGGCCGGCGACGATCCGCTGGTCGAGCAGCAGCGCCTTGATGGACGTTGTCCGCCGCTCGGCAGCGTGGGCGAGGCAGGCGCCATCAAAGTCCGGATCAAGCGGCTCGGGCCCCAGCCCGGCAAGCAGCGGGTGCGACGCAGCGGCCGCCGTCGGCGTCAGATGGACCGAGCCGAACCGGCGCGGGTCGTGCAAAACGACCCGGTGCCCGCCAGCCGCGATGACAAGATGGTCGTGGGCAAGGAGGCTCCCGGGGTCCAGCCGGAACCGGCCCGACATGCCGAGGTGAAAGATCAGCGTGTCGCCCCTGTCGGTTGCAACAAGCCCGTACTTGGCGCGGCGGCCGAGCCCGGTCACCCGCGCGCCCGTGAGGCGCTTTGCGAGGTCGGCCGGCACCGGCCACCGCAGATCGGCCCGTCGCACCTCGACCTGCTCGATCCTCTGGCCATCGAGCAGGGGGCGCAGGCCGCGCACGACCGTCTCGACTTCTGGAAGCTCGGGCATTGCGCCGCCGTGACAGCAGCGTCGCGCTCGGGCAAGAGGTGGGCATGACCACCGACAGCCCGCCTCCCGCCACCGTCAGCTTCGGCTTTGCAGATGTGCCTCCCGAGGAGAAAACCGCGCGCGTCGGCGATGTCTTCGCGCGGGTTGCCGGCCGCTACGATCTCATGAACGACCTCATGTCGGCGGGGATGCACCGGGCCTGGAAGGACCGGTTCGTGGCGCAGGTGC
>CALLWN010000136.1 GCA_938016505.1 uncultured Sphingomonadaceae bacterium | reverse complement strand
AGGTCCCGGAAGGTGACCCAGGTGATTTCCCACTCGCCATCCCACAGCAGCGTCGCCTGCCGCGCGTCCTCGGGCTGGCCGTTGAGGCGGATCACGGGTTTTTCCAGTCCCGCCCCCTTCCAGTCGAATGCGTCGATCCGGTCGTGGACGGCGAGCATGCCGTAGATCGGCGCTTCCTCGGTGCCGGCGAGCTCGGCGAGCACCATGTCGGCCGGGCGGCCGTTCCGCCGGAAGATGGTCTGGCTGCCCTTCCGCTGTTCCACCTGAACGACTTCCCCCAGTTCGACGAGGCGGGGACCGAGCGGGGTCGCGGCAACCGCCACCGGGGTTGCAGCGAGCGCGCGGTTCCAGACCCGGTCGGGCTGGTCGAGCGCGATCTCGATCGGCAGCGGCGACTGCTCGTCGCCGCGCGTGGCAAATCCCACCACCCGCCGGCCGAGAAGCGCGCCGGCGCTGTCGAGCAGCTGCTGCTCGGATAGGCCCCAGTGATCGATGACCGTGCGGTCGGGCATCAGGCGCAGTTCGGGCGGCGGCGTTTCGAAGCTGTTGTGGACATCGACGATGAAGTCGACGTCGCGGAACAGCCGTTCGACCTGTTCGGCGGTTCGCCTGCGGGTCTCGGGATCGGGGCCATAGATCTCGGCGAGCAGGGTCGCCATCACCGGCGGGCCCGGTGGCGTCTCCACCACCTTGAGGGTTGCGCCGGCCGGCAGCGGCACGGCCTCGGCGAGCGCCTTGCGCAGCGCAACTGCCACCTCGTGGCTCGAGCGGTCCCGTTCCGAACGGTGGAGCAGCTCCACCATCACGTCGCCCTGCGATGGCGCGTTGCGGAGGAAGTAATGCCGCACCAGGCCGTTGAAGTTGAAGGGTGCGGCGGTGCCGGCGTGGAGGTCGAGCGCGACCACTTCGGGCTGCGCGGCCGCGGCGTCGGCCAGAGCAATGAGGGTCCGCTCGGTGTCCTCGAGGCTGGTGCCCGCCGGCATGTCGAGAACGAGCTGCAGCTCCGACTTGTTGTCGAACGGCAGCAGCTTCACGGTGACCGCCTTCCAGTAGAACATCGAGCCGGCGACCAGCGTGGCGGCTCCGACCAGCAGCAGGAACAGCCGGGCCGAGCCCCGGGTGGCAATGACCGGCCGGGCGATCCGCTCATAGAGTGCGCCGAGCCGCCCGCCATGGGCATCGCCGGCATGAGGGCCGCCGCCGAGCCACGCCATCTTCGCGAAGCGGACCATGAGCCAGGGCGCAATGATCACGGCGACGAAGAAGGAGAAGACCATCGCCGCCGACGCATTGACCGGAATGGGCGCCATGTAGGGGCCCATCAGCCCCGAGACGAACAGCATCGGCAGCAGGGCGGCCACCACCGTCAGGGTCGCGACGATCGTCGGATTGCCGACTTCGGCCACGCCATCGATCGCAGCGGCAATCCGCGAGCGGCCGTCGTCCATGGCCCAGTGGCGGGCGATGTTCTCGATCATCACGATCGCGTCATCGACCAGGATCCCGATCGAGAAGATGAGCGCGAACAGGCTGACCCGGTTGATCGTGTAGCCCATCAGGTTGGACGCGAACATGGTGAGAAGGATGGTGGTCGGGATGACGAGTGCCGTCACTGCGGCCTCGCGCCAGCCGATGGCAAAGCCCACGAGCGCCACGATCGAGAGGGTGGCGAGGCCGAGATGGAAGATGAGCTCGTTCGCCTTCTCGTTGGCGGTTTCGCCGTAGTTGCGGGTCACCTCGACCCGCACGCCCTCGGGGACGAGGCTGCCCTTCAGCGCCTCGACCCGCTCCACGACCGCCCGTGACACGGTCACGGCATTGGCGCCCGGGCGCTTGGCGATTGCAACCGAAACCGAGGGGGCGAGAGCCCAGCGCGCCTCGCCATCGCCTTGGCGCGTCATTCGCCAGGCCCGGGCCTCGGCGTCGGCCGGGCCCTCGGCGACCTCTGCCACGTCGGTCAGCAGCACCGGCTCGCCACGAATGTTGCGAAGCTGGACTGCGGCAAGCGCAGCAGCCGAGGAGACCCCGCTTCCGGCGACGACGATCGCCGTCTGCCCGGCCTCGCGCAGCTCGCCGGCCGGAAGCCGTCGCGCCGCCTGCCCGACCGCGTCCATCAATGCCGCCATGGTGACCTCCCGCGCGGCAAGGCGCGCCGGGTCGGGAACCACCCGGATCACATCCTCCCGGCCGCCCACCAGGAAGGACAGCCCCACCTCGGGCACCTTGACGAGCTCGCTCTGCACCCTGGCGGCAAGCCGGCGAAGCTCGCGGTCGGTCCAGCGATCGGCAACGGCGGGTTCGG
The DNA here is from genome assembly GCA_938016505.1 of uncultured Sphingomonadaceae bacterium. Classification (GTDB taxonomy): domain Bacteria; phylum Pseudomonadota; class Alphaproteobacteria; order Sphingomonadales; family Sphingomonadaceae; genus Thermaurantiacus. The sequence continues at coordinate 5,567 of CALLWN010000136.1, read as the reverse complement.
GCGAAAGGGTGAGCACAAGGATCGGGACATCGTCGATCCCGCGTACGGTGACCTTGGGCCACTCGACGCCCGGCGGCGCCCGGTCGGCGTTGGCCTGGAGCCGCTCGGCCACCCGAATCGCGGCGTCCTCCGGCCGGGATCCGACCAGGAAACGTGCCGTCACCAGCACGCCATGGTCACGGGCCATCGCATAGACATGCTCGACCCCCGGCGTTGCCATCAGGATCTCCTCGAGCGGCTTTGCCACATGCTCGACGACATCGGCGGCCGCCATGCCGGGGACCATCACCTCGATGTCGACCATCGGAACCGAGATCTGCGGCTCCTCCTCGCGGGGGATGGTGATGATCGCAAGCAGCCCGACAAGGATCGCAGTCAGCAGCATCAGCGGGGTCAGCGGGGACTGGATGGTCGCGCGCGTCAGTCGCCCGGCGAGGCCGAGCGGGATCTTCGGCGTGGCAGACGGCCCGGTCATGCCCGGCCTCCAGCCGGAGCGATGATCGTGTCGCCGGCGCGCAGGCCGGAGAGGATCTCGACCCGGTCGGTTCCGGCGATCGGGCGGACTTCGACCGGGATGTCGCGCGCCCCGCTGCCGTCGGGTGCCAGCAGGGTCGCGAAGCTGAGCCCGTAGCGGCGGCTGACGAACCTCGCTGGAACGGCGAGCGCCCTGCGTTCCCCGAGATCGACGCGCGCCGTCACCCGCTGGCCGACAAGGGCGGGGTCGAGCCCGTCGACCGCAGCGTCGAGGGTGACGCGCCCTGCAGTGACGCCCGGGTAGCGCATCGTCACCCGGCCTTCGAGCGTCCTGTCAGCGGGCAATCCGGCAACGCCCGAAACCGTGACCGCAGCGCCCGGAGCGACCCGGCTGCCGAGCGATTCGGGGAGGTCGAGCCGGACCACGGGCGGGCCGGCAGTGATGACCGCAACCGTCATGCCGGGCGAAACCACCGAGCCTTCGGGAATGTCGGCCCGCAGCACCCGCCCAGAGGCCGGCGCAAGAATCGAACCCTGTCCGGCGACCGCCGCGACCGCCGCCTGCTGGGCGCGGGCGGCCCGGACCTGCGCTTCGGCGGCGCGCGCCGCAGCCAGCGCGCTCTCCAGGCGCGCCTTCGCATAGACCCCCTCGCCGTGGAGGAAACGCACCCGTTCGAGCTCGGCCCCGGCACGTGCAGCCTCCGCCTCGGCCGCAGCGGCAGCAGCGCCCAGCGCTGCCGTCTCCTCGGCGAGCCGCGAATCGGTCACGGTGCCGATGCGCTGCCCGGCCGCCACGCGGTCGCCTTCGCGCACCAGGAGTCTCGCCAGAATGCCGGGGATGCGGGCGCGGGCCTCGGCCATGTCGCGCGTGGTGATCGTCGCCGGAACTTCGGCGCTGTCGGGTATGGCGGAAGGGGCAAGCGTCAGCCGCTCGCCAGCTGGCGCCTCGCCGGGCGCCTCGACCGTTTCGGGCGTGCTGCCACCACAGGCGGCAAGCCCGAGAAGCGCGCTGGCCGCGAGCATCCGGAGCGGACGCGGCATGATCAGCGACCGATCTCGAGCGGGAGCCCGGCCGCCTTCCATGCGCCGATGCCGCCCGCGAGGTGACCGTCGACCGACGCGCGCGCAGCATCGCAGGCGGCAAGCGCCTTCGCCGAGCGGCCGCCGGCCGCGCAGTTGAGGATGAGCCGCCGACCCTCGGCGCGCGGCAGTTCGGCCGGGTCGAACCGGCTCAGCGGCAGGTTGATGGCGCCACTGATGTGCCCGGCGGCGAACTCATCCGGCTCGCGCACGTCGACGACGAGCGCCATGTTCCGCTCGAGCAGGTCGGCAAGGGTTCGGGGATCGATGTCACGTGACGAAGCCATGTACCACTTCCTTTATATTCGTGCTTGCGCATATCCTATAATCTGCATATATCGTCAAGCGAAAACCGCGCGGCCGCTCGCGCACGGAGGAGGAACGTCATGACTGCCCCGCGAATCGTCGTGCTTGGTGCCGGGCTCGGCGGAACCATCGCTGCCTACGAGATCCGCGATGCCGTGAAGGGCAGGGCCGAACTCATGGTCGTCGCCAACGGCGAGGATTACTGGTTCGTGCCTTCCAACCCCTGGGTGGCGGTGCGCTGGCGCGAGCCCGAAGCGATCCGGGTTCACCTGCCGACCGTCATGAAGAGGCGCGGCATCGGCTTCACGTCGGTCGGCGCGAAACGGGTCCACCCGGCCGAAAACCGGCTCGAGCTCAACGACGGCACCAGCCTCTCCTACGACTATCTGGTGATCGCGACCGGGCCCGACCTCGCCTTTGACGAGATCCCCGGGTTCGGCCCCGAACACCACACCATCTCGATCTGCCAGACCGAGCACGCCGCCCGCGGGGCGGATGCGTTCGACCGGCTCGCAGCCGATCCGAAGCCCGTCATCGTCGGCGCAGCGCAAGGCGCATCCTGCTTCGGCCCGGCCTATGAATATGCCATGCTGCTCGATACCGAGCTTCGCCGCCGCAAGGTGCGGGACCGCGTGCCGATGACCTTCGTGACCTCCGAGCCCTACATCGGCCACCTCGGCCTCGACGGCGTCGGCGACACCAAGGGCCTTCTCGAAAGCGAGATGCGCCAGCGCCACATCAAGTGGATCACCAGCGCCCGGATCACCTCGGTCGAACCTGAGGTCATGCATGTCGAGGAGGTCGGAGAGGACGGGCAGGTCAGGAAGGTCCACGACCTGCCCTTCGGCATGGCCATGATGATGCCGCCGTTCCGCGGTGTTCCCGCGGTCTTCGGGGTGGACGGGCTCTCCAACCCGCGCGGCTTCATCCTCGTCGACAAGCACCAGCGCAACCCGACCTTCCGCAACATCTTCGCGCTCGGGGTCGCAGTCGCCATTCCGCCGACCGGGCCGACCCCGGTTCCGGTTGGCGTGCCCAAGACCGGCTTCATGATCGAAAGCATGGTGACGGCGGTTGCGAACAACCTGCGCGACCTGCTCGACGGCAGGGAGCCTTCGTTCGAGGCGACCTGGAATGCCATCTGCCTTGCCGACTTCGGCGACGGCGGGGTGGCCTTCGTCGCCCAGCCGCAGATCCCGCCACGCAACACCAACTGGTCGTCACGCGGGAAGTGGGTGCACGTGGCCAAGATCGGTTTCGAGAAATATTTTCTCGGCAAGGTCCGGCGCGGCGAGAGTGAACCCTTCTACGAAAAGCTCGCCCTGCATGTCATGGGCGTGAAGAAACTCAAGTCCCTCGGGAGCTGACGGAGACCTGACATGAACCTTGATCGTGCAGTCCTTGCCTTTGCCGGCGTGGTGGTTCTCGTGAGCCTCGCGCTTGGCCATTTCGTCAACCCGCTGTGGTTCCTGCTGACTGCCTTCGCCGGGGTGAACATGCTGCAGGCCGCCTTCACCGGCTTCTGCCCGGCTGCGCTCGTCTTCAAGCGGCTCGGGGTCAGGTCGGGCACGGCCTTTCGCTGACCATGCGTCTCACGCTTCTCCTCCTGGCGGCCGCGCTTGCCGGGCGGCCAGTCGACGCGGGTCCGCTCACGCTGGAGGCCGCGATCGAGGCGGCGCTCGCCGGCAATCCCCGTGCTGCCGAGGCCGAGGCCGGCCGGGCGGCTGCCGCGGGGCGGGCGGCCCAGGCCAGCGGCGCTGCGCTGCCGTCAGCGAGTCTGGCCGGCTCGATCGGGACCGGGCGCCTCGACCCGCAGGGCTATTTCGGCTTGCAGGCGACCGGCGTGACGCCCCGCTCGCTGCTGTTTGCCGTCGAGGCGCCGCTCTATGCCGCCGGGCGGATTGCAGCCGGGCGAACCGCTGCGCGCGCCGGCCTTGCTGCAGCTGACGCGGGCCTCGATCTGACCCGCGCCCTGTTGGCCGCCGATGTCGCTGCGGCCTTCGCCGACTTGAGCGTCGCCCGGCGCGAGCGCGACCTGCGGCGGGCCCAGCTTGTCCAGATGCGCGAGATCGAGCGCCAGGCCGGCTTGCGCTATCGCGCCGGCGAGGTGGCATCGACGGATCTTGCGCAGGCCCGCGCCCGCCGCGCGGAGGCCGAGGCTGGTCTTGCCGACGCCGAGGGCCGCGAGGCGGGTGCTGCAGCAAGGCTTGCAGCACTCACCGGAGCGCCGCCACTTGACCTTGCCCCGCTTCCGCAGCCGCCGCAGGTTCCGCAAGACCGGGCATCCGCCATCGCAGCCGCGCTTGCTGCCAACCCCGGGCTTGCGATGGCCAGCGCCGAGGCCGATGCTGCCGCGGCAAGGGCGCGGGCCGAACGTGCCACCCGGCTGCCCGAGATCGGCGCCTTCGCCGAGGTGTCGAGCCTGCGCGACCAGTTCTTCCCCGACTATGTCGCCGACCAGGCGGTCGTGGGCGTGCGGGCCCGCTGGACGCTGTTCGACGGTACCCGCCATGGCCGCATCGCCGAAGGCGCGGCCACTGCCCGCGCTGCTGCCATGGCCCGCGACAGCGCGCGCCTCGGGCTTGAGGCCGAGACTGCGTCGGCTCATGGCGTGTGGGAGGCTTCGGGCCGGATGATCGAGGCCGCCAGAGCCCGGACGGAAGCCGCCGCCGAGGCCCTGCGTGCCACCCGCCTCGAGGTCCAGGTCGGCATGAAGCCCCAGATTGCCCTGCTCGACGCCGAGCGCGAGGCCCTCGACGCAGCAGTGGCCGCAACCCGCGCCGAGGGGCTCCGCCTCGCCGCGGCCTGGCGCCTCAAGGCGCTCACCGGCCAGTAGGCGCCTCAGGGCAGGATTGCGACGGGCCTTGCGCACGGCGCCGTTCGCGCTGCGCCTTTCGCACGGCGCCTTTCGCAGCGAGAAGATGCGGAGGCGCCTGCGCCGAGCTCCTGTGCTGGGCGGTCGCCGACCTCAGCCGACATGACGGCCGGTCCCGGGTCGCCGCCCTCCTGCTGCGGCTGGCTGGCTGCCGCGACCATGGTGATGACGCCCAGCGTCCCCTGGAGATCAGCTTGCCCCAAGGCGATATCGCGGCGATGGCCGCGATGTCACGCAGCAGCCTCGTCAAGGTCCTTGCCGCGTTCAGGGGGCAGGGCTGGATCGAAAACCGCTACGCCCGCATCATCATCACGGATGCCGACGCCATGCGCCGCGACCTCGGGGAAGCCGATACCGGCTGACTGCGGCAGCCAGGCTCCCGTTGCTTCCGGCGATGCCGCCCTGGTGGGCGTGGTGCAGCGCGAGACTCCCCGCGAGTTCCCCCACGGCGGCCCCGGTGAACCGGTCCCCCTCTCCGTCGGTCGCGCGCCAGGAGAGGTTTGGCCGCGGCCACCCGGGCCGGCGCCATCGGCATGTCGGAATGGAAGCACAGCGTCATGCCGTCATTGGCGAGAACATCGCCATGGGGCGCCATGTCGGCGCCGCGCGCAGGGCCGATCCCGACTTTCGCGTCGCGGCCGCCCGATGACATCCACGAGCGCCAGGAATGCTTTCGGGACCTTGGTTGTACGACCGCCACGAGAGATGCCGATGGCGTGCGCTCGCCCCCCGTTCTCGGGGCAAGCCGTCCACCGGACGCCTTGCTGAGCCCTCGAACTGCCCCGCCGGCGCAGAGGTGGACCTTGCTGTAGCTGCTGTCGATCTGGGCAGT
>CALLWN010000135.1 GCA_938016505.1 uncultured Sphingomonadaceae bacterium | reverse complement strand
CTAACGCTCGACCAACGCTCATCTAATACTGCGGCGCGATACTGGTGACATGGTAAGAGCCAAGCGCATACGCTTGTGAATCGCTTTGGAACCGTTGGTCGGTTCGTAGCTATAGGAGGCTATAGAGATGACAATGTTGGTACGGTGGGACCCTTTCCGCCAGATGAACGTGCTGCGCGGCGAACTTGACCGCCGCTTCGATGAACCGTTTTTGCGCACGCCCAGCCTTTGGCAGCGCGAGGGCGTGGCCTTTTCACTCGCCCTGGACGTAGCCGAGGATGACCAGGAGTACACCGTCAAGGCTTCGCTGCCCGGCGTGGCGCGGGCTTCCCGGGTGGTGGTGTCGGTGACCTTGCCGTCGGGCGGGGCAAGGAGGTTGGCGCTGAGGGCCTGGGGGCCGCCCATCATCACATGGCCATGGGCATCGACGAAGCCGGGCAGGAGGACCCGGCCGCCGCGGTCGATCATCCCGGCCCTGGGGCCGCGGTGGCGCATCACCTCGGCGCGGCTGCCGACCGCAAGGATCCGCCGGCCGGCCGCGGCGATCGCCTCGGCGCGCTTGGCGCTGTCGTTCATGGCGAGGGCCGGCATGGTGTGGGGCGGGCTTGGCGGCGGGAGTGTTGGAATGCTGACAAATCAGGGTGCGCGCGTGACCGGACCCGCCGAGGCTCTTGCAGACCTGTTCGGCCAGCGCGGCGGGCTGGCTTCGGCAACGCCCGGTCTCGGGGCGCAGATCGCCGCGGCCGGCCGGACGACGGCGCTCGCGCGGGGGCGGCGGCTGTTTTCGGCGGGCGACCCGCCCGGCGGCATCTCTGGCGTGTTGGCGGGGGCATTGGGGGCGAGGGGCGCACGGCCTTCCACCTGCCCCGGCCCACCTGCCGCGGCTCGGTCATGTGCTGTGGCCCGGGCACTGGCTCGGCCACGGTCCGGCGCTGGCCGGGGGCGAGCGGGGGACGGGTTTTGTCGCGCTGGAGCCGGGACAGTTTGCGGAAGGCCGGGTGGATCGCCAGGAGCTGCAACCATGTCCGGGTGCTCGACGTGCCGGCGCTGGCGGGTCTTGCCCATGGCGGGGCGTGCGCGCGGTGACGAGACAGTGGCCCGGAGACCGGAGACCGGGGACCGGGGACCTGAGACCAGAAAGGTTAACAGCGTGGCGCGTGTCGGAAATTTTTGCGGTCCGCTGCGCCGTTGACCAGCCAAGCCATTGATTCCGTGCCACCGGATTGGTTGGCACGATTGATGCTTGCCTGTGAGCACCGGGGCAGCTGCCCCATCACAGGAGTCGGGCCATGACCAAAGCCTTCATGCTTGCCGCAACCGCGGCCCTCACCCTTGCTGGCCCCGCTGCGGCGCTCGAGGTCGATCTCGGCAACTTCACCGTGCAGTTCGAACTGCCGGCCGCGCAGGGTTCGACGGCCGTCTTCGACGTGGTGGGCGCTGCCCTGCCGCGCCGCCGCCGCGCGTGCGCTGCCTGAACCCGGAGCAGGACAGGAACCCGGAGCATGTCCGGCTCGACCGGGGGTGTCCGGCCGCCGGGCCGGGCACCGCTGGCCGTTTCCGGCTTCAGCCGGGGGTGCGCCTCGCGAAGTGCATCGAGACCGGGCGGTGGTCGCTGGTGGTGAGCGCGACCGGCAGCCCGGCGTTGGCCTCGTGGTGGGCGCCATGCTCGACGAGGCCGCCGTGGCGGACCGCGCGAAACGGGGCGCAGCCGTGCCGGTCTGAGCCAGTGAAGGCCTGGGTGAAGAGGATGTGGTCGAGCAGGAGTTCGGGCCGCCGGCCGGGGTCGAGCCGGTCGCGGAACCGGACCGTCCAGCGCTGCTCGTCGGCCATGTCGAACAGGGCGTGATTGAGGAAGCGCGAGGCGAAGAACACGTCGCCCTGGATGTTGGAGACGAGATCGTGGAGCAGGAACTGGCGCTCGACCCGCTCCTTGCCGGGGCCGTCGTTCAGGTCGCCGGCGACGATTGCCGGATAGTCGGCATCCTCGAGGAAGCGGGCGTCCATGTAGGCGCGGACATTGGCGGCCTCGGTTGCGAGCTTGGCGCGCGCCTCCACCACCCTGGCGACGAACTCGGGGTGTTTCGCGAAGCCGTCGGGCGCGAGGATGCCCGAAGGCGTGAACATGCCGATGTGCTTCGATTTCAGGTGGCAGCCGATCACCTCGAAGCGGAAGCCGTCGAGCTCGACGAGGAGCAGCTGCGGGGTGCGGTAATGCTGGTGGAGGCGGGCCGGATCATAGGAGAGGCTGGCGGTGCCGTCGGGCGCGATCGCCTTGACGAAGCGGGGCATGGCGACCGGCCACTTGCGGCCGTAGAAGCCGCCCGAGCCTGCCGCCGTCAGCGCCTCGTAGCGGTCGAGATGGAGGAGGCGGGCGCTGGCCTCGAGGCGCTGGTGGAGGAGGAACCAGATCCACTGGGCGCCCTGGATGCCGTAGAGGCGGTCATCGCCGCGGGTGACCAGCCGGTAGCCGGGTGCGACCCGGGCGAAGAACCGGGCGGCACGGGCCTCGCCCTTCGGCCCCTCGGTGACCAGCAGGATGTCGGGGTCGATGCGCCGGATCTCGGCGGCGATGGCGTTGGCGCGCAGGGCTGCAGCCTCGCCTTCTGCGCCGGGCTGGTCCAGCCGCCCGAGCAGCGTGTCGGCCCATTCGATGTTCCAGGCCGTGAGCTTGAACGTCTGCGTCATTCCTGCCTCCCCGCGGGAAGGCTAGCATGGCGGCGCGACCGGTTCATGACAGGGCGCATGACCGTTGCGGGCGCCGGCGCCGTCTCTCGACCAGCGCCGGGCCGGATGCGACGGAACGAGCGAGCGGCGGTTGCAAAGGCGGGCTCCGGGGTGCATTTCACAATTGGTTGTCGCCTTGGGGTCGCGCGAGGGTCCAGGGTCATGGCAGGTGGCAGAACGACGGCAGGGCGCCGGAACCGGAGGGGTTCGGCGCCCTGTTCGTGTTGGCGGCTCCGTGCCCGTGCCGCAGCGTCGCCCCCCTTGCACTTTGGCTCAAGCGGGGTGACATTCCAGCCGTGAACTGCCGGGACTGCCCGGTGGACAGCTGGAGACCGACATGCCCTCCTTTGCCCGCGACCTTGAGACCACCCTCCACAATGCGCTGGCCGAGGCGAGCCGTCGTCGCCATGAGTATGCGACCCTTGAACATCTGCTGCTGGCGCTGACCACCGACACCCACGCCTCGGTGGTGATGAAGGCCTGCGGGGTCGATCTCGAGGAGCTGGCGGCGCAGGTGACCCGCTATCTTGACACCGAACTCGGCTCGCTCAGGGCCGACTCGAGCGTCGACCCGTCGCCGACGGCCGGGTTCCAGCGCGTGGTGCAGCGCGCGATCCTCCATGTCCAGTCGTCGGGCCGGGAGGAGGTGACGGGTGCCAATGTGCTGGTCGCGCTCTTCTCCGAGCGGGAGAGCCACGCGGTCTATTTCCTCCAGCAGCAGGACATGAGCCGGCTGGATGCCGT
>CALLWN010000134.1 GCA_938016505.1 uncultured Sphingomonadaceae bacterium | reverse complement strand
GGGGGTCAGCGCCACAGGCAGCCGTCGAGCCCTTCGGCCTCGACCACCCGCATCCGCCGCTCGATCGTGCGGGCGTGGCGGACCGTGAAGCGGCCAGGGTTTGAGGCATCGCGGGCAACTGGCGCGGGAAGGACGGCTGCGAGCCGCGCGGCCTCGGCCCGGGAGAGGCGGGCGGCCGGCTTTCCGAAATGGTGCCGGGCGGCGGCCTCGGCGCCATAGACCCCGCGGCCCCACTCGGCGAGGTTCAGATAGACCTCCATGATGCGGGCCTTGGGCCACAGACGTTCGAGCCAGAAGGTGAACCAGGCTTCGAGCGCCTTGCGGAGCCAGCTGCGCCCGGGCCAGAGAAAGGCGTTCTTGGCGACCTGCTGCGAAATGGTCGAGGCCCCTCTCAGGCGCCGGCCCTCGCGGTTCGCTTCCATCGCGGCCTCAATCGCTTCGAAGTCGAAGCCTTGATGCAGGCAGAAGCGCGAATCCTCGGCGGCGATGACGGCGCGCGGCAGCGCCCGGCCCATTGCGGCAAGCGGCACACGGGTGCGGCGCAGCTCGACGCCGGCGAGCCGGTCGCGCGCCATGATGAGGGTGAGGGGCGGATCGACGACCCGGTAGAGGCCGACCCAGAGGACCGACAGCAGGGCGAGGACGAGGACAAGCTGGACGAGGCGCCAGAGGCAGCCCGCCATCATCGAAGCTCCGCTGCGACCCTGCCGATGGTCCGGGCGAGGATGGCTGCCCATCGATCGACCCCGGCTGCATCGGCGAGCAGATCCTGCCTGACCTCGAAGCCGATGTAGGGAATGCCATTCGCCTCGGCGTGGCGGTCCATCGTGTAGTTGAGAATCTTGCCGGAATAGGGCTGGTTGGCGCCGACCGGCCCACCGACCTCGCAGTCGGCGCGCAGTGCGGCGAGCGCCCGGTCGGCGGCGCGCCCGTCCCGGTTCCAGAGCACGGCGACCGGCCAGGGGCGGGGCGCAGGGTCGGACGCGAGAGCCGGGGTGAAGCTGTGCACCGAGACAAGGAGACCGGGCGCGGTCGCGGCAATCCGCGCGGCAAGCCGCTGGTGGAAGGCAGCGTGCAGGGCAAGGCGTTCGGCGCGGGCCGGCGGGCCGAGTCCCCGGTTGCCCGGGATCGCATGGCCATCGCTGGCCTCGGGAATCGCAAGCTCGGGCGGACGGTTGCAGTCGACGACCAGGCGGCTCCAGCCGCCGAGCCAGGCCGCCACGCCGAGCCGGGCGGCCACTGCCTCGGCGAGTGCGCCAGCGCCGATGTCCCAGGCGATGTGGTCAGCACGCAAGGTGTCGGGAAGCCCAAGTTCGACGCCGGGCGGCACGGCATTCGACGCATGGTCGCAGACGAGAAGGATGTCGCTGCGCGCGCCGGGGACCAGCCGGTGGGCCTGCATCAGGAGCGGAAGCGCGCCGGCCGCTTGGCGAGGAAGGCCGCAACCCCTTCCGCGAAATCGGGACCGTCGCGCGCGGCGTCGAACATCGCTTCCGACTCGGCGTCGTCGTCGCGCACGCCAGCGAGGATGCGGGCGATGATCGCCTTGGTCCAGCGCTGGCTGTCGGGCGAGACCGCGCGCATCTCGGCTGCGAGCGCCCGGGCATTTGCGAGCGGATCGTCGGCCAGTTGCGTCACGAGCCCGATGGCAGCAGCCTCGGCCGCAGGAAGAAGGCACGCCGTGTAGAGCATGCGCTTGGCCTGCGCCGGGCCGACGAGATCGACGAGCAGGCGGGTATCATGCAGCGGGTAGACGAGGCCGAGCCGGGCCGGGGTGATCCCGAACCGGCTGCGCGGGCTGGCGATTCGCAGGTCGCAGGCGAGCGCGAGGCCGCAGCCGCCGCCGACGCAATCGCCATCGACGACGGCGATCGTGGGGATGGGCGCAGTGACGAGGGCCTGCTGCGCGCTGCGGATGGCCCGGCGGTTTGCTGCCCACCAGCCTTCGTCATGCACCCGCGCCGCAAACTCGGCGATGTCGGCGCCCGCGCAGAAGATTCCGGGAGTCGACGAGGTGAGGAGCAGGACGCGGACACCGGGCGTTGCGACCGCGGTCTCGATCGCCCCGGGAAAGGCTTCCCACATGGCCTGGTCGATGGCGTTCCGCTTGGCCGGGCGGTCGAGGGCGAGGGTTGCCACGCCTTCGGCAACCTCGAGACGGAGACGCGAGTCCATGATGCTACCCTTGGCAGCGACGCGGGCAAAAGAAAACGGGCCGGTGGCGTGACGCCACCGGCCCGCGGGTCTTGGACAGGCCTGAGGGGAGGGGAGGACGGCCTGTCCGGGGGGTTACTGGACCGCGGCGGTCTTCGCGACCCCGGCCATGGCCGTTTGCAGGTCGGTGCCGAGGAGGGCTGCGGCGGAACGGAACTTGCGGGCCGCTTCCGGACGGTTGCGGGCTTCGCAGAGCTGCTCGCCGAGCTGGATGTCGCGGAGCGCCTTGCGCTGGACCGCGTCGTCGGCCGAACCGGCGAGCGAGCGGAGCGCGGCCGGCGCCTGTGCGCAGACTTCGGTCGGGCTCGGGTTGGCAAGGGCAGGCGCCGCGAGGGCGCTGATGGCGGCGAAGGCGATGGTGAGCTTGTTCAGGCGCATGTCGTCTCTCCTGCATGGCGCGACGCGGGGGCCGCATCTGGTTCTGACCTGTGGGGTCGGCGTCTCTCTTTTGGGTGCAACCCGCTGTCGAGCGGCACTCAAAACAACTGAGTGCGGCTTTAAAGTCATGCTCAGATCGGGTCAAGGGGAAATTTGAGCGCAACCCAAATCTGCTGCGCGGCGCATTGTGCAGCGCAGCGTCGCGTGGACCGCCGGATGATCCAACAGTCTGATTTTACTTCAATTTATGGAGCAGCTAGCAATATTGCCATGCACAAAAGTGGGTGGCAGCCATGCACCGAACGGGGGTGCCCGTGGGCGCCGGACAGGCGCGTTTCGGTCAGGCCTCGCCGACGGTCTCGATCAGCGCAGCGCGCACGGCCTCTTCTGGCGACTTGCCGCCCCAGATCGCGAATTGCAGGGCCGGATAGTGGCGTTCGCACTCGTCGATGGCGGCGTCCACGAGGCTGCGGGCCTGGTCCATCGAGAGCGATTCGTCGGAGTCGAGCAGGACGGCGTGGCGGAACAGCACGGCGCCATCGACCGACCACCATTCGAAATGACCGATCCACAGCTGCTCGTTGATGAGCCCGAGCACCTCGAAGAGCGCGCTGCGGATGGAAGGATCAGCCTTGTCGCGCGGGACCGCAATCCCGGTCTGGGCAATGAACTGGAGCACCCGATCGTCTTCACGCCAGAGCGCGCGCAACTCGTAGTCGGACCAGCTGCCCTTGACAGACGCGACGATCTCCTCGTCGCCATCCCGCTCGAACGTCCAGTTGTGGCTCTCGAAATAGAGTTCGAGCATGTCGATTGGCGGTGCCGTGCCCTGCGGCTCCTCTGCGTGATGCTGCATCAATCCCTTGTACCCCCACACTGACCGCGCCTCGACATGTTGCGCGCGCGGTCCGGTTTCCGCAACCCATTCCCGCCCGCCGCCGACGACAAAGCTGTGGAAATCCCCCTGCTCAGTCGGCTGCCTTGCGCGACCTTGCCCCGGCGCGAAGCTGCGCGACCTCCTGCTTGAGCTGCTCCAGCTCGGCGCGGGTCTCGGCCGCAAGCGCGCGCAGCGCCTCATGCTCCTCGCGGGTCACGCCATCCGCACCGCCCACGAACTCGCGCAGGCGCTCGCGCATCCGCGCCTCGGCCTCGCGCCCGGCGCCCGCCATGGTGCCGGCGAGCGATGACAGCAGTCGCGCGAAATCCTCGAAGAGCTGGTTTTCCTTCTGCATGGTGCCTGCATAGTCGCAAAGCCGGGTGAAGGAAACCAAGGGAACGCGACGGAAACCCTCTTCGCTACTCGGCAGGCTGTCGCACGCTGGCAAGACCGGCTGCAAGCTCGCGTTCGACTGCCGACGTGGCCTTGGTCCGCCTTGCGAGGAGGGCGTAGAAGACCGGCACGACGAACAGGGTCAGGAGGGTGGCGAGGCTGACCCCCCAGACGATGACGATGCCGATCGCCCGGCGCGATCCGGCCCCGGCGCCATCGGCAAGCATCAGCGGGACTGCGCCGGCGACGGTTGCGATCGAGGTCATGAGAACAGGGCGCAGGCGGCGCGCGGCGGCGTTCAGGATTGCCTCCCGCACGCCCGCGCCGGCGTCGCGGAGCTGGTTGGCGAATTCGACGATGAGGATCCCGTTCTTGGCGGCAAGGCCGACCAGCATCACCACCCCGACTTGCGAGTAGAGGTTGAGTGTGCCCCCCATGAGGAACAGGCCGAGCAGGCC
>CALLWN010000133.1 GCA_938016505.1 uncultured Sphingomonadaceae bacterium | reverse complement strand
GCGGCGAGGCTGGCGGCGAGGGTGGTCGGAACGATGCGATGCGCGCGGGCGCGGCTTGGGGTGATGCGATTCATCGGGGGCTCCTGTGCGGCGGTCGCCGCGCGGCCCCCGTCGACTACCGGACGGACGCGCGAACCATCGCCGCGATCGAAAGGATCGGGGGGGGCGACGCTCTAGGCGAAGGGTCCGGGTCCATGACCGTGCTCCGGTTGCGGGAGGGGCGTGCGGGCCAGCGCGCCTCGCGTCCGGCGGGACGAGCGCGAGGCGCGGATGCCGGGCATCCGGACGGATTCGAGGAGGAGAGGATCGCCCCGGAGGGCGGAGGGCGCCGGCGACGCCGGCGCGAGGGACTCGCGTCAGCGGACGCCGGTGCCGAAGGTAGATCCTTCGTCCATCGATGTCGTCCTGGAAGGCACGTTGAAGTCCGAAATTCGAGGGCGCGGAAGATACACCGGTGGTTTCGAGGCTTCAACCGTGGCGAGGCCGAGCATCGGATACCCGGCCGGTGTACGTCGTCACTTGCAGGCGGTCTGCATCGGGGGCGACGCCAAGGCTGGTCTTTCGGGACGGATGTCGGCCGGCGTGGGGGTCATGGCGGCGCCTCGAAGCCATCGGCGAAGAGTCCGTCGTTGAAGCCGGTGCAGGTCGCGAACCACGGTGACAGCCCGGTGGCCGCGTTCCATGCGGCGCTCGGCTGGGGCGCGAGCACATTCGGACAAAGGCGCGACTGCCCCGGCAGCAAGGCGTTGCCGGTCGGGGGCTCGGGCATCGCGCCGCTGATCAGGTTGCGATCGATCCTCAGTACCTGCAAGGCGGCCGAAGCCGACAGGTCCGGCACCGTGCCGCTCAGCACATTGCCGCCGACCTCGAGGCGCCGAAGTTGCGGGGCCGCTGACAGGCTCGGAAGCGAGCCCGTCAGCAGGTTGTCCGTCGCCTGGAAGATGCGCAGGAATTTCGCGCCGGTCAGCGCCGGGAGCGTGCCGGTCAACGCATTGTTGCCGAGCTGTAGGGTCTCGATCCGCGCGCCGGACAGCGTGGGAATGCTGCCCGTGATCTGGTTGCCGGTCACGTTGAAGAAGCGCAGGTCCGGAACCGCGGCCAGGTCCGGCGGCAGTGGACCGCTCAACTGGTTGTTGGCGGCAGCGAAGCTGCGCAGCAGGGTCGCACCGGCGAGCGACGGCACCGATCCGGTGAGCTGGTTGCCGTTCAGGGTCAGCACTTCGAGCTTGCTGCCGGCCAGCGCCGGGATGCCGCCGTTGAGCTGGTTGTTCGCGAGGCTCAGGTTCTTGAGCCGCGGCGCCGCGGCGAGATCGGCGGGCAGGGTCCCGGCAAGCTGATTCTGGGCGACCAGCAACAGTTCGAGATTGGGTGGTGTCGAAAGCGAGGGCAGGGCGCCGGTGAGCTGGTTGCCGTAGGCCTCGAAGCGCACCAGTTGGTTCAGGCCGGTGAGCGGGGGCAGCGGTCCGGAAAGCTGGTTGCCATCGACCGCGAAGGCCTGCAGGCCGCTCAGCCCGCTCAATGCGGGGATCGGGCCGCTCAACTGGTTGTTGCGGGCCTCGTAGGTTCTGAGTTGCGATGAAGCGGGGAAGGCGGGGATCGGCCCACTGAACTGGTTGTCGCTGAGAAAGACCGTCTGCAGCTGGGTCAATCCCGCCAGCGAGGGCAAGGGACCGATGAGCGCATTGCCGCGCAGGTTCAGGACATTGAGCGCGGTGAGCGCGGACAGCGAAGGCACCGTGCCTGCAAGGCCGTTCGCCTGCAGGCCGATGAACGAGACGCGGTTGGCGGCGCAGGCAATGCCGGACCAGGTGCATTCGGTACCGATCGGCCCACCCCAGCCGGTGTTCGTGGTCCAGCCTGGCCCCCCGGTCGCATTGAAGAGGGCCAGCAAGGCGTCACGTTCGGCAGCGGGCACCTGGGCAAGAGCGGGCTTGAGCCCGAGGCCCCCGGAGCCGAGAGCGAGCCAGACCGCGACGGCGGGCCAGATGGCAAACGAGAAGCGGCGCTGGTTGGCCTCGTATCGTCGGCCAACCCCGGGCGCAAGCCGGGAGATCGGACGCTTCGTTCCGGCACCGGCGCGCATCACGGCCCGACCTCGAAGCTGTTCGCGAACAGGATGTCGGTGATCGCCACCGACCACAGCTCGTAGCCGGTCACGGTGCCAAAGGCGCCGAAGTACAGGCGATCGCCCATCGGTGTGAGCTCGTAGGGATAGGCGCTGCAGCGCCCGGGGCGGATCGCGTCGGTGGCGAGTCGGGTGCCGGCGGTGGTGCCGTCGCTGCGCCAGACTTCGTAGCCGTGGGCGTCGTCGCGGCCCTGGAACCACAGCTCGCCGGCGTAGACGGCCGGTGCCAACGGATACCAGGGCGCGTCGCCCGGAAAGTCCCGGACCAGCGTCGTGCCGGACGGCGTACCGTCGCTGCGCCAGAGCTGTGTGCCGGTGGTGACGGGCTCGTTGAAGAAGTACAGCACCGCGCCGATGACGCGGAATTCCCACAGCGTATTGGCGGTGCCGGCGTCGATCTCGAGCACCTTGACGGTGCCAGCGGTGGTGCCGTCGCTGCGCCACAGGCCGTAGCCGATGTCGTCCTCGGACGCGGCGAAGTACAGCGTGTTGCCGACCGCGGTCAGCACGTAGGGGTCGCCATCATTCGGTCCGGGCTGGATGTCCTTGACCATGAAGGTCCCGGCATCGGTGCCGTCGCTGCGCCACAGCTCGAAGCCGTTGGCGGTGGTTCGGGCGGAGAAGTACAGGATCCCGTTCATCGCCGCCATGAACTGCGGCAGCGAATTGCCGGAGCCCGGCAGGATGTCCTTGACCATCACCGTGCCGGC
>CALLWN010000132.1 GCA_938016505.1 uncultured Sphingomonadaceae bacterium | reverse complement strand
CCCCGCCGGAGCAGCCCGGCGACGTGACGCTGACCGTCGCCTAGCGGACCGGCGCCTGGCGGGCCGGCGCCTCGCGGACCGGCGCCTGGCTGACCGGCGCCTCGCGGGCCGGCGCCCGCCAGAGGATGGGGAACAGCGCCTCGGGCGGAGGCGCGCCAAAGCGCATCGCGGGATTGTCGGAGAGGCCGGCGACCGTCACCGACAGCGCGTCCGGCGCCCAGACCACGTCGGAACCGAGCCAGCGGGTGGTGAAGGCGATGCGGCGGCCGGTGCGGCCCGGCGCCTGGGCAAGGCTTGCGTGGATCGTGCGCGGGTGGATGAGGAGCGCGTCACCGGCTCTCGCTGGCCAGACCCGGATGTCGGCATCCTTCGCCTCGACCCGGGCGAGAAGCTCGGCCCAGGGGCGGTAGCCGGGCAGGGTGACATCCTGCCGCGACAGCGGGGAGTGGTAGCGGTGGGGGTCAAGGTTGGAGCCCGCGAGCGTGACGAGGGGCGCATTGCCCTCGTCGACATCGGTGAGCGCGACCCAGAGGCTCGGCTGCTGCTCGCCAGTGAAGGGGAAGGTGCAGACATCATTGTGCCAGGGCGTTGCCGTTGCAGCGTCGCTGGCTTCCTTGATGAAGGTCGCATCCATCCAGAAGCGCACCGACGCAGCACCGGTGAGCGCGCCGACAAGGGCGGCCGCCGGGCTTTCGGCAAGCCAGTCGAGGAAGGCCCGATCAGCGGCCATGCAGTTGCGCAGCTGGAGCCCGCCCTCGCCGGTCAGGTGCAGCGAGGGCGGGTTGCGTGGCCCGACACTGCCGACCGACGGCGGCACCTCGCCCCGGGCAAGCAGCGCCCGGCAGCGCTCGACCGCGCCGAGAAGCCGCTCGACCCAGTGGGCGGAGAAGGCGCCCTCGACCCGGGTGCAGCCCTCGGCGGCATATTGGGCGATGTGGCGCGGCTCGACCGGGAGCCCGGGCTGGATGGCGGTCGCCATCAGGCGCCCTTCCGGAACGGGTTGGGGTGGGCGAGTGCTGCGAAATCGGCGTCGCCCGGGTGGGCATCCCAGCGCAGCGTGTTGGGAATGTTGGAATAGTGCACGCCGACATTGATGACCCAGAGGACAAGCAGCGCCCAGAGTGTCGCGAGGGTGAGCGCGGGGCCATCGACCAGCATGAGCCCGAGAGCCACCTGGAACAGCCGCCAGGGCAGGAACAGGCAGGGCACGATGACCCAGACCGGCGAGCGCCAGCGCTTCCAGACGAAGATCTCGAAGCCGACCTGGGCGACGAAGGTCAGGACATACCAGCCGAGCAGCGTGCGGGTGGCGGCAGCGCCGCCCGCCACCCCGTCGATCGCGATCGCAGCCAGAGGCAGCAGCATGCCGACCGCCCAGATGACGACGAGCCAAGCCTTGAACAGCGGGCCGACCGGCCGGGGCCCCGGGAAGCGCGGGCCGGGCCGGGTGCGCCACTGCGCCCACAGGAGGATGGCGGCTGCAACCGCGAGGAAGGCGAGGTTGAGGAGGGCGAATCGTTCGAGCATGCGGGCACCACCGTCATGCCGCATCGGAGGGACGGGGGAGAAGCGGTCTCCACTTGTCCGGAGAGCGGCGAACGGGGCTCCTGTGCTGGTGTAGCGGGCAGGCGGCGCGAGGAGAGGGCCATGCGCAAGGCCTATCTCGACACGCCCTTTGGGCAGGTCCATCTCCGCGACAGCGACAGCGACAGCACCGGGCGGGCCCTGCTGCTCCTCCACATGACGCCGCTCTCGGGGGCGATGGTCGCCCACATGGCGCCGGCCTTTCCGGGCGTGCGGCTGCTCGCCCCCGATCTGCCGGGCTATGGCGGCTCGGCACCGCGCGCGGCCCGGTGGCAGGTGGCCGACTGGGCCGACGCGATGGCGGCGATGCTCGATGCGCTGGGGGTCTCAGGGGTGGCGGCCTATGGCGCCCATGTGGGTGCCGCCGTCGCGCTCGAGCTTGCCGTGCGCCACCCGGCGCGGGTTGCACGCCTGATGCTCGACGGGCTGCCGTTCCTGACCCCCGAACTGCGGGCGGCCTTTGCCGCCATCGGGGCTGCGCCGCCACCAGCGACGCTCGGCGAGGCGGTGGCGCGGGTCGAGGGGTTGCTGCGCGAATATGGCGCCGGGGACCCCTTCGCCGCGATGCAGGACTATCTGGCAACCGGCTTCGTCTCGTCGGCGCCGGTGATGGCCAGATGGGAGGCGGACCCGCTGCTCGCGGCAGTCGGGGCACCGCTCATGGTGCTCGGCGCCGAGGCGGACAGCCAGGCCGGAAGCTTCTCTGCGACCCTTGCGCTCCGGCCCGATGCCGCGCGCCACCGCTGGCCGGGCCCGCACCCGGCGCTTGTGCGCGACCGCGCCGCGGAGTTTGCCGCACCGCTCCAGGCCTTCATGGCCGGGCCCGGCTAGAGCCCGAGTGCGCCGGGGTTCAGGATCCCGTCTGGGTCGAGCGCGGCCTTGACTGCGCGGACCAGCCGCAGGCTCGCGGCATCGCGCGAAGCGAGCCAGGGATAGACCCGGCCGATCTGGAAATGGGCCGCACCATGGGCGGTCATGAGCGCGATGATCTCGGACTTCAGGCGCATCGCCTCGGCGCGCGCGGCCGGGTTGGCCGGGAACCGATCGAGCGTTGCCAGATGGTCGGCCGGCACCACCCGCTCGTGGTAGATGGACCGCGCGTCGGGCCAGTAGAAGGTGGGCTCGTAGACGAAGGCGTTGGGGCCGACCGCCATGAACATCCGCCCCGAGACGATCGCGTGGGTCTCCATCACCTCGCGGTTGGAAGCGAACAGCGCCTCGAGCGCATCGTGGAACCCCTGCACCCGGTCGTGGGCGAGGAGCGCGTGGAACGGCACCCAGCGCTCGCCCTTCGGCCCGAGCGTGTTGGTCAGCGGCGCAAACGGCATGGAGCGGACGACGGTCGGCACGCTGTTCGGGATTTCCTCGGCGCCCTCGGCTTTCGCCAGCGCGCGGATCCGGGCGGCGCGGTCGCGCGCCTCGGCTGGCGAGACGCCCTCGGCGATATAGTGGACGGCGAAGGTCGCGCGCCTGAGGTCGCGTTCGCCAGCGATCGCCATCTTCGCCAGCGCCTTCACGCCGGCACCGAGCGAGCCCTGGCCCTTGAGCACCTGGCCGGCGATTTCGGCCTTGGCGGCGACCCCCTTCTGGCGGCCGATCTGGCCCTGCTGGAGGGTCGAATCGAGGCCGAAATTCTCGTCATCGAGCGCTTCGGCGCCGATCGCGCGCATGGCGGCGTGCATCGCGGCGAAGCTGTCGAAGTTGAAGGAGAGCGCCTCGAACGCCTCGCGGCGGCGGATGAGCTTGAGCCTGACCCGGGCCTTCACCCCGAGCGCGCCGCAATCGCCGGTGAACAGGCCGGCGAGATCGGGGCCGTAGAAGCGGAAGAAGGGGGTGCCGGTCGACAGCAGCTCGCCGGTGCCTGTCACGATGTCGAAGCCGACGAGGCTCTCTGCCGAAACGCCCCAGAGGCCGGTGCCGTGGGAGATGCTGTGCTGGCTCATCGAGCCGGCGACGGTTGCGGCAAGCCCCGAGAAGGGGCCGAAGAAGGGGGTGCGAAGCCGGTGGGGCAGGAGGGCGTCTCTGAGCTCCGCCCAGGTGACGCCAGCCTCGACGGTCACGACGGCGTTCACGGCATCGACTGCAATCGCCTTCATGCGCGACGGATCGATGGTGATCCCGCCGGGGCGAGCGTGGGTGTAGCCGTCGGTGTAGGAGGCGCCGCCGCCGCGCACCACGACCGGTGCGCGCGCGGCGTGCGCGGCCTCGACGACCGCGCGCAGTTCCTCGACCGAGCCGGGGCGGACCACCGCGACCGGCACTTCGACCGCGCGCAGCACGTCGGTTGCGTGGAACAGCCGGTCATCGTCGCCGGTGAGCAGGTTGGCGGCTCCCACGATTGCGGCGAGCCGGTCGAGGAAGGCGGAAGCGGTGTCGAGCGAAACGGCAGTGGCCATGGGCAGTCTCCTCAGCGTTCCGCGATCGTCTCGATGGTCTCGCGGAAGCGGGTGTCGGTGTCGCCGCGGGCGGCGTCGGCGGCGTCCTTGCGGGCGAGATAGTAGAGCCGGGCGAGGAAGGCCTGGCGCCAGGTCTCGCGCGCGGTCAGCACCTCGGTGGTCGGGGCGTAGGCCTCGATTGCCGCGGCAGCATCGATGCCGTGGGCCTCGAGGATGCGCTCGAGCGTATCCATCCGCTCGCGCAGGACCGCGAACTCGGAGGCCAGCACCAGGATCATGCTCATCGCCTGGTCGAGACCCTGCGCCTCGTAGAATTGCGGGCGCTTGCCCCTGGCGTCGCGGATGGGGGCGGGCTTGGGGGCGGCAGTCATTCGGGCTTCCTCGCGAACAGGATCTCCCAGCCGCCGCCGGGCGCATATTCGCCGGCAGTGAACTCCCGCTCGGCGACCGCAGCAGCATCGGCATAGTCGGCCGACTGCGCTGCAAACTCGAGCACCGCCATCGGCGCGGTGTCGAAGCGGGGGTCGGGGAAGCCTGCATCGCGGGCCAGCGCGAGCTGGTCCATCTCGCGCATCGCCCCCCAGAAGGGCTCGTTGTTGTACCAGGTCTCGTTGTCGAGGATGAACTGGGCGAACGGGTCCATCCTGTCGAAGGGTGGAAGGTCGGCGTGGATCATGAGGCCCCCGGGCTTCAGGATCCGGAAACATTCGCGGAAGATGGCGGGCATCGCCCTGCCGCTGGTCTCGTGCAGGAGGATGTGGCTGACCACGAGATCGAAATGGGCGTCTGGGAAACCTGTCGCCTCGGCGTTCCTCTGGAGGAAGCCGACCTCGAGCCCGAGCCCGGCCGCGCGGGCGTGGGCGTAGCGGACCTGGGGCGCGGCCACGTCGATGCCGATGACCTCGGCGTCCGGGAAGCCTTCCTTGTAGGGGAGCGTCGAGTGGCCAACGGTGCAGCCCATGTCGAGGATGCGCTGCGGCGCGAAGCCGGGCAGGTTGCGCCGGAGCCAGTTGACGACCGAGCGGCCCATGTCGTCGTTCATCGGGCCCATGTAGCCCATGGCGTAGAGATAGACGCCGCGGTCGTAGAGTGCGCCGGTCGAGATGTCACCGGGCGCCACCTCGCCGGCGTAGCCGCCGGGCATGCAGTGGATGTCGAGCGCGGTGACGTAGCGGGGGGTCGGGAAATCGGGCGAGGTCTCGAGCGGGGCCCTGCTTGCCGCCGAGAGTTCGGCGGCGCGGGCGTTGAGCGCAGGCAACTCGCGTTCGATCGAATCGATCACGCTGTCCCAGAGCAGCTCCTGGGCGATCCGGTTGGCGGCGGCATAGTGCTGGAAATAGGGGTCGGCGACCATGGCGCGGCGGATGTCGTGGCGGTCGGCCGGTGGGCGGCCCTCGGCGCGGGCGAAGGCGCGCGAGGCCCGGCCCGCGAACACGGGGGCAAGCCCCGGGAGCAGCCGCTGCTGGACGAAGCCCTTCATCGACTTGGCAAACTCCTGGCGGGCGCGTTCGTCGTGGAGGGGCTTGGGCAGCACGGCGTGGTCGGCCTGCTGGAAGATGTTGACCATCTCGACACTCATTGCCCGCCCTCCGATCCTGGCGACCCGCCGGCCATCGCCGCCCGGTGCGCGGCGGCCGCGTCACTTTCCATGTACCAGCGCGCCAGCTCCTCGCGCGTCGGCCACCAGACGCCGTCGAGAGACTGCGCGAAGGCGAGGAACTCGCGCAAGGCCCGGATGCGATAGGCCCGGCCCGAGACATGGGGGTGGAGGCCGACGTTCATGATCCGCGCCTGGGTTGCCCCCTCGGCGTGGAGGGTCCTCAGCTCCTCGATCAGGATGTCACGGAACGCGTCGGTCGTGTGGCCGCGCCGGGTGAGCAGCGTGAAATCGTTGATCTCGTTGGAATAGGGGACTGAGCAGATGGAGCCCGCCGGAGTCATGATCGGGTAGGGCTGGTCATCGTTCATGATGTCGCACCAGAAGAGACAGCCGGCCTCGGCGAGGAGTGCCGGCGTCTCGGTGGTGCCGCGGAGCGACGAGGAGAGCCAGCCGGCTGCACGGCGCCCGACATGCTGGCGATAGGCCTCGAGCGTGCGGGTGATGACCGCGCGCTCGGCCTCCGGGTTGCCGGCGAGATCGGTCAGGAGCTCGCCCTGCTCCCAGTTGTGGGCAAGCAGCTCCCAGCCGCGGGCGCGGACGGCGTCGGTCATCGCGCCGCGGCGCTCGAAGGTGACGGCGTTGGCAGTGCAGCTGGCACGCACCCCCATTTCGTCGAACAGGTCGATGAGGCGCCAGATGCCGACCCGCTGGCCATATTCGCGCCAGCTGTAGTTGGGAAAGTCCGGCACCCGGCCGGGAAGCACGTCGGGGAGGATCGGCGGACCGCCGGCATAATAGGCCCGATCGGTGTCCTTCACGAGATCCCAGGTCTCGAGGTTGAAGGTGAGGATGAGGGCGACGCGCGCGCCGCCGGGCCAGGCGAGCGGCGGCCGCGCCGGAAGGGGCACATAGGGGTAGTGCATCAATGCTCCGCGAGCAGGCGGCCGTGGCCCTGCATCCGGTCGGCGATGCCGTTCGAGCGCAGCGCCCACCAGTAGGTCGCGGTGTTGATCGCGATGACGGGCTTCTCGAGCCAGAACTCGGCGATCGCTGCGACCCGGGCGAAGGCGAGGTTGGTGCCGCACTGGACGATCGCATCGACATCGGGACCGTTCACTCGCTCGACCGCGCGCTTCAGCTCCTGCTCGGACACATGGGCGATGAGCCTGGGGGAGGCGCATCTGAGGCCCTCGAGCGCGACCACATCATAGCCGCAATCCTCGAAGTAGCGGCGGACCTGGGCGTCGCCGACCGGCATGTAGGGGGTGATGACGGCGATGCGGCGGACGCCGCCATAGGCCTGGAGCGCCTCGTTGACGGCCTGGCTGCCCATGACGACGTTGCGCCCGGTGCGCTCCCGGAGGCCCCGGTGCATCCGCTCGGCACCCTCGGCGCCATCCCAGAAGGTCTCGGCCGACATGCCCATGATGAGATCGTCGGGCTCCATCGACATGGCGACATCGACCGCGTCCATCGTCGCCCGGCGGATGTTCTCGAGCATGGTCATGAAGCTCGCGTCGTCGGTGACGCGGCTGTCGGGGATGGAGATGCGGGCGAAATGGTTGGTGACGCCCGCGGGCCGCATCGAATCATACTCGGGCTGGACGCTGGTGTTGGTCGAGGGCGCGACGACGGCGAAGAGCTTGCGCCAGCCGAGCGAGTCGCGGCTGGCGGCAACGGATTCGGTGCGCTGGTCGGTCATGGGCACTGTTCCTGTGGAAGGGTCGTCGCGCTTTCCGCCACCGGCGCCCGACTCTTCGCCAAGCGGACAAACGCCGACCCCGACGCCCGCGCCGGCGGCCCTGCGGGCGATGGCCGGAGCCGGACCAACGGACGAGCGCAAGACAGATGAGTGCGACCGCTTCTGGAGCAGGACACCCCGCATCGGCATCGCGGCATGCTGCGCCCGGTGCCGATGTCGATGTGCTGGTGGCCGGCGCCGGGCCAGTGGGCGGCGTGATTGCCACGGCACTGGCGCGCGCCGGGGTCTCGGTCATGCTGGTGGAGGCGGGCGCGGACTGCCACGAGGACCTGCGCGCCAGCACCTTCCACCCGCCAACGCTCGAGATGCTGGACTCGCTCGACCTTCTTGCGCCCCTGCTGCCGCAGGGCCTGAAGGCGCCGGTCTACCAGTATCGGGTCCGCGCGACCGGCGAGATCCTCGCCTTCGACCTCACCGAGCTGGCCGACATCACGCCCTTCCCCTTCCGCCTCCAGTGCGAGCAGTGGAAGCTCGCGCGGCTTGCTGCGGCGCGGCTGGGCGACAGGGTGCGCTTCGCCCGCCGGGTGGTCCATTTCGACCAGGACCCGGATGGCGTGACGGTGCATCTCGAGGCGCCAACCGAGATCGAGACGGTGCGCGCCCGCTACCTCGTCGCCGCCGACGGCGCCAACAGCCTGATCAGGAAGTGGCTCGACGTGCCGTTCGAGGGCTTCACCTACCCCGAGAAGTTTCTGACGCTCTCGACCGAGTGGCCGCTCGAGGCGCATTTTCCCGAGCTTGCCTATGTCAATTACATCTCCGACCCGGAATGGTGGCATGTGCTGCTCAGGGTGCCTTCGGTCTGGCGGGTGCTGGTCGCCGCCGATGACGGCGTCGCGGACTCGGAGCTGCTCGCCGACTCGACCAGAGCCAGGGTCTTCGACCGGCTGATCGGCAATCCGGATGTCGAGACCCGTCATCGCACCATCTACCGCGTTCACCAGCGCGTGGCCGCCCGGTTCGACCATGGCCGGGTCCTGCTCATCGGCGACGCCGCGCATCTCAACAACCCGCTGGGCGGCCTTGGCATGAACTCGGGCATCCATGACGCGATGAACCTTGCCGAGAAGCTCGTCTCGATCCTGCTCGAGGGGGCCGATGCCGAGACCCTCCTGCCCCGCTTCGGCCGCCAGCGCCGCGCCGTCACCCGCAGCTTCATCCAGGAGCAGACCAAGAAGAACAAGGCGATGATCGAGGCGAGCGACGAAGCCCGCCGCGACGTGTTCGCCGAGATGGCGGAGGTCCTCGCCGACCCCGACCGGCGCCGCGCCTACATGCACCGCCAGGCGATGTTCGCGAGCCTCGAGGAGGCTGCAGCGATCGCCTGAGGCCGGCGTTTGTCCGCCGGGCGGATAAGCAGAGCATCCCCATCCGGATTTCACCGGGGCAGGCAGCAGTCTTGGCGCATGGTCGTCGCCCGCTCCGCTGCCCTTGGCGAAGAGGCCGGATTGTCCGCCAGCGCAGCGGACCGGATCCCGCTCGGGCTCCGGCTGGGCTGGGCGACCGGCTCGATCGGCACCGTCGTCATTCTCTCCACCACCTCGATCCTGCTGCTCTTCTTCATGACGAGCGTGCTCGGGATGGCGCCTGCCCACGCTGGCGCGCTCCGGTTCGGGGCCAAGCTGTTCGACGCCGTGATCGCGCCGATGATGGGGCGCATCTCCGACAGCGCCGCGACCCGCTGGGGCCGGCGGCGGCCCTTCCTTTTCGCGGCCGGGTTCGTCGCGGCAGTCGCCTTCCTCATCCTGTTCATGCCGCCTGCGCTCGAGGGCCTCGCGCTGTCGGCGTGGATGGTCTCGGGGCTCCTTGTGCTCGCGCTCGGCTACACGCTCTTCAACGTGCCCTACCTCGCCATGCCGGCCGAAATGACCGCCTCGCCGCAGGAGCGCACCGCCCTGCTTTCGTTCCGGGTCGCATTCGTCGCGATCGGCGGCGCGCTGGTCGGCTTCGCGCCGAAGATGGCGGCGAGCCTTGGCGGTGACCGGCCGGCATGGGCCATCACCGGGGCCGCGCTCGGTGCGCTCGTGCTTGCCACGATGCTCATCGCCTTTGCTGCCTCGGCGCGGGCCCGGGCGACGCCCGCCCCGCCCGGCGGGGACCGGGAGAGCCTGCTGGTCGTGCTCGCGAACCGGCCGTTCATGCTGCTGCTGGTTGCCAAGACCTTCCAGCTTGTGGGGCTCGCGGCGATGCAGGCCTCGATCCTGTTCTTCATCGTCCAGGTGCTCGGCGCGTCGGAAGGGGTGGTCGGCGTCTATGTGACGATCACGACGGTTGCCATGCTCGCCTCGATGCCGCTGTGGGTGCGGCTTGGCCGGGCCCATGCCAAGCGCACGCTCTTCATTGCCGCCTGCCTCGGCTATGCCCTGCTCAAGCTCTCGTTCCTGCTCGCCGTGCCCGGCGAGCCAGCGCTCCTCATCCATCTTCGCGGCGCGATCGGCGGCCTGCTCACCGGTGGCGTGCTGCTGATGGGCCAGTCGATCCTGCCGGATGCCATCGACTGGGATTGCCGCCGCTCGGGCGTTCGCCGCGAGGGGCTTTATGCGGGCGCCTACAGCCTCGTCGAGAAATCCTCGATGGCGCTCGGGCCGCTCCTCGTCGGGCTCATCCTCTCGGGCTTCGGGTTCGATCCGCAGGCGGCCCGTGCCGGGGTCACCCAGAGCGCGGCGGCAGTGACCGGTGTCTATCTCGGCGCATCGGTGCTGCCAGCGCTGCTCTACGCGTTGAGCGCAGTGCCGCTGCTGTTCTACCGGATCGACGAGCGCGATCTTGAAGCGAGAGGACGGAGCTGATGGATTTTCTGCTGCGCCAGAAGGGGCGTGCCTCGATGGAGTTTCTGGTGTCGCTTGCCCGCGCGACCGGGCCGCTGATGCCGCGCTGGCGCGACGAGCTCGCCGCCGCCGGGGTGGGCGCCGAGACCCTGCCGGAGGATCTCGAGGCCCGCCATGCCGCAGTCGATGCAGCACTCGCAGGCTCGGACGCCTTTGCGACCGCAGCGCTCGTCGGCGAGTTTGCCAGTGTCGAGCATGGCCGCTGCGCCGCCGAGGCCTTTGCCGAATCGGCCGACGTGCTGGAGCCGGCGCTGCGCGAGCTCGAGACGCGGGGACCCGCCAGGCTCGAGGCCGCGCCCGACCTTGTGCCGCCCGCCTACTGGGATGGCGTCTGGTTCCACCGCACGACCGGCGGCTGGAATGGCCACCCCGAAATGGGCTTCATCCACGGCGAGCTCATCCACCGCCACTATGTCGCCCGCACCTTCCCCGGCGACATCTTCGCCCAGCGCGCCTCGGTGCTGGCGCTCCTGCCTGCGGGCCGGCCGGTTGGTGACATCTGCGAGCTTGGCACCTCCTCGGGCCATTACACGGTCGCGCTCCAGCGCAGCTTTCCCGAGGCCCGGATCACGGGGGTCGAACTCTCGCTCCCGATGCTGCGCCAGGCGCTGCGGGTTGCCAACGAGAATGGCTGGCCGTGGCGGCTGGTTCAGGCGCCGGCCGAGGCCACCGGGCTCGCCGATGCGAGCTTCGATCTCGTCACCTCCTACATCCTCCTCCACGAACTTCCGGCCGAGGCCTGCCGCGCGGTGTGGCGCGAGGCGTTCCGGCTGTGCCGGCCCGGGGGGATGGTGCTGATGTCGGATGTGACGCCCTATCGCAGGCTCGACCGGCTGGGCGCGTGGCGCGCGGACTGGCTGGCGAAGCGGGGTGGCGAGCCGTGGTGGCGGGAATCGGCCACCCTCGACCAGGCCGAGGCGGCGCGCGCGGCCGGCTTCGTCGAGGTGACCGAGGGCGGGCCGGGCGGTGCCCCCTACCCGTGGGTGACGGTGGGCGTGAAGCCGCAATGACGGCGATGCCCGTGTCCGATCCGGGTGCGGCCTCGCGCGCGGCCACTTCCTCGCCGTCGCTCCACCCAGGCCAGCTCGACCATCTGGGCAAGGCGGTGCTGCTGCTGGCGCGCGAACTCTGGGTCACGCGCGACCGGCTGGCGATCCTCGAGGCCGTGCTGGAAAGCCGCGGCATCGCCGTTGCCGAGGCGATCCGCGACTTCCAGCCCGAAGGCGCGCTTGCCGAGCGGCTGGCAGCCGAGCGCGATGCGCTGGCGCGCGCGCTTGTCGAGACGCTGGCGCCGGAACAGCCGGCACAATGAGACCGCGCGTCATTGCTGCCGTGCTGCTGGCAACTGCGGCTTGCCTGCCGGTTGCCGCGCAGCAATCACCCGAGGAAGCGGCCATTGTGCGCGCGCGGATGGCAGCGCTGCCGGCCGAGCGCGGGGTGGAGGCGGTCGAGGCCTACCAGCCGGCCGAGACGGTACGGGGCGCCGGGCCCGTGGTGAAGCCTCTCCCTGCGGCAAGCCCGGCCCGCGCAGGCCTCTCCGAGGCGGCGATTGCCGAGGCGGTGGCGCTTGCCGAACGCCAGGAGAGCCATGCGCTTCTCGTCGCCCGCCATGGCCGGCTGGTCGTCGAGCGGTACTGGAACGGCTTCGGCCGGCAGTCGCGCTTCTCGACTGCCTCGATGCACAAGGGCGTGATGGCGCTCGCCATGGGTGCAGCCGCCGGCGAAGGCCTGATCGCCGAGAGTGACCCTGTGGGCCGCCACCTGCCCGAATGGCGGGATGATCCGCGCGGGCGGATTGCGATCGCAAGCCTGCTCGAGATGGCCTCGGGGCTCGCCTTCCCGCCCCAGCCGCCGGGGCCGCCAGGACCCGACAGCCCGAACCTGCGACTGATGTTCGCGCCCGACATCCGCAAGGTCGCGCTCGAGATCCCGGCCGATGCGCCGCCGGGCACGCGGTTCGCCTACTCCAACGCCGACTCCCAGCTTGCCGGCGAAGCGCTGCAGGCTGCGCTCCCGGTCCGCTACGCGCGCTTCCTGTCGGAGCGGATCTGGCGCCCGATCGGGGCCGCCGACGCAAGTCTCTTCCTCGACCGGGAAGGCGGCTCGGCGCACTGGTTCTGCTGCCTGCAGGCCTCGGCGATGGACTGGCTCCGGGTCGGTGAGCTCATCCGCACCGGCGGGCGCCACGGGGGGCGGCAGCTGGTGCCGGCCGCCTGGGTGGCGGCCATGACCGCCCCCTCGCGCCTCAACCCCAATTTCGGCCGGCAGGTCTGGCGTGGGAGCCCGCATGCCCCGCAGCGCCGCTATGGCGAGCGCATCGCGCTGACTGTGCCGGCGAAGGACCCGTTCCTCGCCGAGGACACGGTCTTCCTCGATGGCGCCGGCGGCCAGCGGGTCTATGTCATCCCCTCGGCCGGGCTCGTCATCGTCCGGATCGGGCGGCCGCGGCTCGACTGGGATGACAGCGCGCTCCCCAACATTATCCTGCGCGGCCTCTCCTGACCTGTTTCACAGCGGCACGGTCACCGCATCATAGCCGAACAGGCCGAGATCCTCCTCGTTCATGAGCGGGCCGCGCCCGAGCGACTCCGGGTCGTTGCCCTGGAAGCGCAGGCCGAGCAGGCGGGACTGGAGCTGGACCATCGCGGTGCGCGCGCGGCGCGCAGCCTCGTAGCGGGCGAGCGCCTCGGCCGGCGGGAAGTCGGCAAGGGCGCGGGCGAGCACCAGGCCATCCTCGATCGCGGTGGCCGCGCCCTGGCCCATGAACGGGAGCATGGCGTGGGCAGCGTCGCCGAGGAGGGTGACGCGCCCCGCAGTCCAGCTTTCGAGCGGCTCGCGGGCGAACAGCGCCCACTTGAAGAGCCAGGGCTCGGGGGTCGCTGCGACCAGCGCGTGGACGCTCGGGCAGGCATCGGGCAGATGGGCCAGAAGCTCCGCCCGGGTCGAGGGGGTGGACCAGCTTTCCTCCTGCCAGTCGGCGGTCTCGACGAAGATCGCGTAGTTGGCGAGCGCGCCGCCCCGCACCGGGTAGCGCAGCACCAGCCGGGCGGGACCGACGAAGATGCCGGGCGGCTCATCCCGGACGGGGTCGGGGAGCGCCTCGGCAGGCACCAGTCCGCGCCACGCGACCTGGCCGGTGAAGGCGGGGGGCATGGTGCGATGGCAGCAGTCCCGCACGGTCGAGCGCACGCCGTCGGCGCCTATCACGATGTCGGCGGCAACCGCAGTGCCATTGGCAAAGCGCATCGCGCCCTCGGGCGTGACGGCGACGAGGCGATGGCCGAGGCGGATGCTGCCGGGCGCCGCAGCCTCGAGGGCGGAGGCGAGAAGGGCGTGGAGATCGGCGCGGTGGAGGTGGCGGTAGGGCGCGCCGTGGCGGGCCTCGAGGTCGGAATCGCGGGCGATGGTGCGGATGGTGGCCCCGGTTGCGAGATCGCGGATATGCTGGGTGCCGGGGAGGACGCCCCGCGCCCGGACCGCCTCGCCAAGGCCGAGATGGTCGAGCACGCGGCCGGCATTGGGGCTGACGGTGATGCCTGCGCCCACTTCGCCGAGCGCTTCCGCCTGCTCGAAGACGGTGACCGCAATGCCGCGGCGGGCGAGCGCGAGTGCGGCGGTGAGCCCGCCCAGCCCCGCGCCGATGACCGCGACCTGCATCGCCTCGGGCATCGCCTCAGGCGGCTGCGGGCTGGGCCGCGAAGCGCGGATAGCGGCCCAGCGTGAGGAGGAGCAGGGGCGCAGCCACGAAGATGGCGGTGGCAGCGAGCAGGATGGGGGTGTAGCTTCCGGTCTGGTCGAACACCCGGCCGAACAGCGGCGGGCCGAAGCCGCCGCCGACCAGCATCCCCATCATCAGCTGGGAATAGACGAGGCCATAGTTGGCCATGCCGAAATAGCGGCTGACCATGTAGGCGAGGATGTCGAACTCGGCGCCGGCGGCGAGGCCGACGAGGACGACGGCGAGCGCAATGACCGGCGGGCTGGCGGCGCTGCCCAGCGCGAGGAGAAGGCAGGAGGCGGCCGGCAGGAGCAGGAAGACGGCAGCGACTGCAGGGGCCCAGAACCGGTCGAGGAGGATTCCGGCAACGATGCGCCCGACGATGACGGCAGCCCCCGCGAGGCTCGCGTAGAGGGCTGCGTCGGCGGCGCTGAACCCGCGATCCACGAGGAGCGGGACCAGGGTCGGGATGAGCCCGGACACGGCGAAGGTGATGAGGAAGAAGACGGGGAGCATCACCCAGAAGGGGCGCGAGGTGAGTGCTGCGCGCCGCGACATGCCGGAGAGCGGGCGCGGGGCGCCGGCCGGGCCTGCCGGGGCGGCATCACGAAAGAACAGCGCGACCAGCGGCAGCGCGACAAGGAGCACGCCCGCGCCGAGCGCCGCATAGCCGGCCCGCCAGCCATGGTCGGCGACGATCGCAGTCACCAGCGGCGGGGCGATGACGGCGGTGATCCCGGTGCCGGCGAGCATGAGGCCGAGCGCGGTGCCGCGCGCGGCATCGAACCAGCCGGCAACGCCACGGGTCCAGGTGATGGGCGAGGTGCCGGCACCGAG